>DASYQM010000222.1:0-6260 GCA_036005525.1 Streptosporangiaceae bacterium | reverse complement strand
GGCGCGTTTATCAGCGCCCGGATCTCCCGCACGGCGTTCGGCACCGACCAGCGGAACGACGTGGCCAAGTACGTCATCGTCGTCGAGGTCCCGACCCATGCCCAGCACAGCGAGCATGACGCCGACCCCGGCTTCCAGGAGTTCAACCGTCTCGCCGACGCGCTGCAGCCCGAGGACCCGCTCGTGTACGGCGGAGAGGTGTTGCACGCCGTCTGACCGGCGGCGCATCACGCCTGCATCACATGCCGAACCGGCCACGTGGCGGCGAAGGCCCCGCCGTTCCGGCCCAGTCAGCGGTCAGGGGGCCGGCATCGTGGCGGCGATCCGTTCCCCTCGGTAGCGGCCGGACAGGCTGGCTGCCGAGTGCCGGACGTAGTCGGAGTACCGGAGCCGGACCGCGGCGGAGATCCCCCCCGGCCCGGCAACGGTCAGCCGTGCCCGGACTTTCCCGCTGGCCTGGTTCCACCGGACGGTCCCGCTGACCCTGGTGTCCGACGTCCAGCAGGTTGCGCCGCCCGAGCAGCGGCAGGAACGTCCCGCGGTAGTCGGCCGCGTGGTCGGTGGTCGGGTAGCCGGGGCCGCCTTGGACGGCCAGGATTGTTCCCTTCGCCTTTCCCTTGGTCGCCGGGTACCACTGGAACCCCAGCTTGATGTGGCCCGCGGCCGGGTCCCGGTAGTCAAGGTCTCATCTGAGCCGGCCCCGCGCAAGGCCGGGAACCGGGGCAGCATCCGAGGTCGCGGCGTACCGGGCCAGGTGCGCCAAGACGTGCGCCCTGTGGTGACGGGGTGCGGGGAGCGATGCATACCGGGCGGCGCAGGCCGGCCGGATAGGGCACGCCCTAGCCCCGCTCCGAGGTGGCGGCGGGCTGCAGGGGGGCAACGGCCAGCGCTCGGGCGGGAATGAGCAGCCCCGCGACGACGCAGCAGGCCAGGAACCCGGCTGACATCGCGAACGTGGTGGTGAACCCGTCAGGGTCCGGCAGGCCGTCCACCGTGCTCGCGGCGACGAACGTCGCCGCGAGCTGGCCCCCCAGCGCCCCGCCCAGCGTGCGGAGCACGGTGTTCATCCCGCTGGCGACGCCCGTCTGGTGAGCGGGGACGGCCTGGACGATCAGGTTGCCGAGCGCCGCGAACGCCAGCCCGATCCCGACCCCCAGCAGCGTCGAGCAGAGCAGCATGTCATATGGGTGCCGGCTGGTTATCGCCAGCCAGCCGCAGGCGACCGCGCTCACGGCCGCGCCGGCCACCAGCGCGCGCCGTGAGCCGAAGCGCCGCTCCACCCGGCCCGCCACGGAACCCAGCACACCCATGACAAGCGCGCACGGCAGCAGGTACAGTCCCGCGGCCACGACCGAGGCGCCATAGCCGAACCCGGTGCTCCTCGGGAGCTGGGCCAACTGCGGAAGCAGGAGGAACCACGCGTACAGCCCCGCACCGAGGAGGAAGGCCGCCAGATTCACCGTCCACACCCCGCGGACCCGCATCATCGTCATGTCGACCAGGGGATTGCGGCTGCGCAGCTCCACCAGGATCCACAGGCCGCAGATGGCCAGGCCCAACGCTATGAGCGCCAGCGTGGGCGGGCTCGTCCACCCCCACGCCGTGGTCTGCGCGATCGCGATGAGCACGCAGGACATGCCGGTGGTCATCAGCGCCGCCGCGGCCCAGTTGACCCGCCCCGGCGAGCGGACCTGTGACTCCGGGATGTACCGCCAGGTGCAGACGGCGGCGAGGACCATGACCGGCAGCGCGATCCAGAACATCCAGTGCCAGCTCAGATGCTCGGCGATCAGCCCGCCGACGACCAGCCCCAGACCTCCGCCGACCCCGAGGATGGCCGACATCAGCCCGATGCTCCCCGCGACCCGGTCAGCCGGGAACTCGTCCCGGATGATCGAGAACGAGAGTGGGAAGATACCGCCCGCCACGCCCTGGGCGATACGGGCCACGATCAGAACCCCCAGCGAGCCGGCCAGTGCCGCGAGCAGGGTCCCGGCGATCAGCGTCACCAGGGTCCACACCAGCAGCCGCTGCTTGCCGTACGTGTCGCCAAGCTTGCCGATGATCGCGGTGCCGACCGACGCCGAGAGCAGGAACCCCGTCAGCAGCCAGGTCACGCCCGTCTCGCTCGCATGGAGGCTGCGCTGGATCGTGGGCAGCGCCGGGATCACCGCGGAAGCCAGCACCGCGTAGACGAGAGCCGCGAGCGACAGGACGGCCAGGATCACGTTCGGCCGGGCATGCTGAACTCCACGCGGCCCCGGCAGCATCTCGTCACTGTAACTGAGCGGCCAGTCCGGGCGGTTGGTCAGCTCAGCCGGTCACCACCGGGAGCGAGTCGGCGTCATCCACCGCCGTCCAGGTCGGGGACAACGTCGTCCTCGCGGTGGTGATGGACCATCGCCTTGGTGTAGCGCTGGAGCGCGGCCCGCATCTGCTCGCGCCGGTCGCCGGCGTCGTCGACGCCGAACACGAACGGGAGAAACCCCCCGGCCTCGGTGAGGCCTGCCCGGATCGGCTCCGCCTCGCTGGGCGGGTACATGCGCGCCGGGTCGCCGACCGCCACCCACCCGATCGGGATCCGGGTGAGCGGGGGCACGATGCAGCCGATGTGGACCGCCCCGCCGAGCGCGACGCTGCTGCCCCGGCCCATGTGCGCACCGTTGAAGACCATGGCGCCGGTGGCGATGAAAACCTCATCGGAGATCCCGCAGCCGGTCAGGTGGGAATGCGGGCCGGCCAGCACGTGATCGCCCATGACCAGCGGGTGCTGCTGGGTGCCGCGCAGCACCGCGTTTTCCATGATCACGCAGTTGGCGCCGATCTCCACCGGGCCGCCCTCGGCGGAAAGCACCGCGCCGTGCATGATGCAGCTGCCGGCGCCGACGATTACCTCGCCGCTCAGGACCGCGGTCGGCGCCACGTAGGCCTCGGGGTGGACGGATGGAGCCTTGCCCAGGTGTCGTATCCTCATCTGCCGAATGTGCCCGCCAGCCCGGCATCTCGCACATCCGGTTCAGCCGGGCCGCAGATCGAGGACCCGGTCGCAGCGCTCGGCGACCTCGGGGTCGTGGGTGGCCAGGATCAGGGCGCCGCCGCCGGTGGCCACCTCGAAGAGGCGGGCCAGGGCCAGGGTCCGTGATGCGGGATCGAGTTCGGCGGTGGGCTCGTCGGCGATCAGCAGCTTTGGCTTGAGTGCGAGCGCGCGGGCCACCGCCGTGCGCTGCTGCTGCCCGCCGGAAAGCTCCTCGACCAGCTGGTCCGCGTGCGCATCGAGGCCGACCTGGCTGAGAGCCTCCCGCGCGGCGACGGCCGCGCGGGGCGGCGCCCAACCCGCGGCGCGCAGCGCAACCTCGATGTTCTCGGCCGCCGTGAGCAGGCTGACGAGGCCGTAGCCCTGGAGCACCAGGGCGACGCCCTGGCGGGGCCCGGCAACCCCGGTCAGCCTGGTGCCGTCGATGTAGACCTCGCCGGAGCTGGGGGCGTCCAGGCCCGCGAGCAGCGTCAGCAGGCTGGTCTTGCCCGAGCCGGACGGTCCGGTGACCGCGAGGCGCTCACCGGGGTGGACCGCCACGCTGACCCCGGCGAGGATCTGCTGGCCGTCCCGCCGGTACGTCAGGTCGCGCGCTTCCAGCGTGGTCATTCCTGCTCCGGGGTGACCGGGCGCAGCTCGACGCCGCCCTCGGTGCGCACGGCACGGGCGAGGGATCCGGGTGGCAGCACGTCCAGGGTGTCCGGGGGCAGCTGGACCGTGCCGTCGCGTCCGACAACGACGAACTCCTCCCCGGCGCGGCCTTCCGCGCCCACCCGGCCGTCGCGGATGGTCACGGTCCGCCCGAACGCCGCCCCCACCGCCGGGTCGTGCGTCACCACGAGCGCCGTTACGCCGGAATCGCGGTTGGCTGCCTGGAGCAACCCGATGACGGCCGCGGCCGACTCCTGGTCGAGCTGGCTGGTGGGCTCGTCGGCGAGAAGCAGCCGCGGCTCGTTGGCCACCGCGACCGCGACCGCGAGCCGCTGCTGCTCGCCGCCCGACAGCTTCCCCGCGAGCCGGTTGGCGACCGGGCCGAGGCCGACCGCATCCAGCAGCCCGGCCGCCCGCCTGCGCCTGTCAGCCAGCCGGCGGCGGGCGGGTCGCTGCGCGAACATGACGTTGCCGGCGGCGGTTTCATACGCGAGCAGGTTCCGCGCGGGGGTCTGCAGCACCACCCCGACCTCGCGCAGCCGCAGCTCGGCGGCGGTCTGCGCGGACAGCGCGCCCGGCCTGCGCCCGTACACCTCGACGGCACCGGCGGTGGGCCGGAGCAGGCCGGCCAGCAGCCAGAGCAGGGTGGACTTGCCGGCGCCGCTCGGCCCGGGCAGCGCCACCGTCTCCCCGTCAGCGACCGTCAGGTCGACGCCGCGCAGCGCGGTGACCTCCTGGCCGGGGGTGCCGTAGACGTGGACCAGGTTGTCGCAGCGGACCGCGCTGGGTGTCATGCCGGCGCCTCCCGCAGCTGGCTGAGCCGGACCCCGTGGATCAGCGCGGCGCTCGCCGCGGCCGCCACGGCGAGCAGCAGCGCGGCTGCCACGCCAAGCAGCGCGGCCAGCTGCCCGGCCGCCGGGGTATAGGACAGCGGCGGCGCCACCGGCTCGGTGATGAACTCGGGAATGTTGGGCAGGACGACGACGGCGGCCGCGAGCCCGGCGGCGATGCCGACGACGGTGCCGAAACCGAGCACCGCCAGCTGCTCGGTCAGCAGCGCGCGGCGGATCGTCCGGCGCGCCACGCCGGAGGCGGCGAGCGCGGCGTACTCGTACCGCCGCCGCCGGGCCGACAGATAGAGCCCGAGGATCGCGCCGCTCACGGCGAGGACGGCCGCGGCCGCCGCGTCGGCGAGGAAGAGCACGCTTGCCAGGCCCGGGCCCTGCCGGCCGAGCTGGGCGGCCACCGCGCCGGCGTCCTGTGCGGACACCACCCGCACATGTGCCGCGGCGAGCTTGGCCTCGATGACCTGGCGGGCGCCCGCGGCGACCCAGACCTGGTCGGTCACCTGGGACAGGTTCCCGCCGGCGGCCAATTCCGCGTAACGGCGGTCGACAACGATGCCGCTTGCCGGGGCGGCCGGGACGGCGGCCGCGGTCGCGACCGGGCGCACCGGCAGCGGGCTGCCGTCCAGCCCGATGCCCGTGAAGGTGCCGCGCCGCCCGCCGGTCAGTGCGGCGGACACGATCGCGGGGAGGACCGCCGGACGGTCAGCCACGACGATGGCGGGGCTTTGCTTACCGGGCGTGACGAAATGCCATCGCAGGCCGCTGGCCGCCGCGCTGACCACGTCGGGCGGGTGGTCGGCGATGTCCGGGCGCCACCGGGAGGCATCGGTGAAAACCCCGCCGGGGCTCGCCCAGCCCGTGCTGCGGTGGACCTGCAGCCTGGTGAAGGCCAGGTCGCCGGTGACCGACGCGGCCGCCTGGCCGGCGGTCAGGTTGACGGTGAGGTCGTGGAGCGTGCAGGGGCAGCCGGTCAGCTGGCCGGTCAGCGTGACCGTGCCGCGCGCCGGGAGCCTGCCGAGGGTGACCGGCGTCAGGCCGGTGCCCGCCGGGACCACGACGTCGGCGGCAAGCTCGGCCCCCGCCGGAACGAGTGAGCGGACCCGCACCGTGACCCGCACGGCGTCGCCGGCCAGCGTGACCGGTGGCGGAGCGGGCGGGGCAAGCGCGGCAGCGAGCGACGGCAGCGAAGAGGCGGCAAAGCTGTCGTTCCAGTAGGCGACCCGGGCGAACCGCTGCGGCTGTACGCCCAGGACCGAAACTCCGGCGGAGGCGCTGGTCAGACTCGTGTACCGGTCCACGGCCACGGCCTGACGGCCCCCCGGATCCACCCGGTCCACCACCGCACCCAGGTCACGCCCGGCCGGGACGCTGACCGTCAGCACGGTAGGAGCGCCGACTGTGGTGCCGGCGATGAGCCGATCGTTGCCGCGGTTGACCGACCATGCGGCGACAGCGAAGCTCGCCAGGGCGAAGGCGGTGGCGAGCACCATCGTGGTCCGGACACCGCCCGGGCGCCGGGCGATGTGCCGCACCGCGAGAAAGCCCCCGACGCCACCCTCCCGCCTGGTGCGAGGGAAGAGTGCACGGCAGGCCACCGGCAGCAGCCGGGACGCGACCACCGCCACGGCCAGCCCGATCAGGCCGGGCGCCAGCAGCCCGAGCACGCTGCGCCGGGCCGAGGTTATCTGCCCGCTCAGCACCAGGTCGAGCAGCCCGGCGACGGCGCC
>DASYQM010000221.1:0-34384 GCA_036005525.1 Streptosporangiaceae bacterium | reverse complement strand
TCCTCATCTCCGACGCCTTCGAATTCAGCTGGCGCTACCAGCTGCCCGCCCTGGTCACCTTGCCCCCCGCCGCCGCGCTCGCCATCACCGCGCTGTTCACCCACCGGCGCGAAGGACCGCCGCAGCCAGCGACGGTCCCCGGTCCCGGCAGCGAGGCGCGGCCAAACTGAGTTGACGCTCACTCGTCCGCATCGAACCCGGTGATCGAGGCGATCACGACCACCGCCAGCGGCGTCATGATGGCGGCCGGCAGCCAGGCCGGGGCGTGCTCCGCTACCAGGCCGCCGACGGCGGCCCCGGACACGATCGCGGCCAGCACCCCGACACTGCGCGCAAACCCGGGCCTCCGGTCGCGGGTCACCAGCTCCGTCACCACCGCGGTCAGGGTCCCGGTCAGGTAGGTGGTGGACATCCCGCCCAGCTGCCGGACGGCGGCACTCTGGATCCCCATCGCCACCGCCAGCGCGGCGATCAGCAGCACCTGGGCCGTGCTGCCGGGACGGCCGCCGGCCAGCTCCCAGCCCACCGAGAACGCGGCCAGCACGCAGAATTCGGCCACCAGGGTGACGCTCACGCTCAGCGGCCAGGTCTCACCGCCGCGCGCCCGCCTGGTCGCGATCGGCGCGCCGATGAGCACCCCCGCCGAGTACCCCGCCAGCGCTACCCCGCTGTGGATCGCCAGCGACGCGGACTGGGTCGCGGCGGCGACCCCGAGTATCACCAGGTTCCCGGTGATGACGCTGCTGAACACGTTTCCCAGGTGCAGGAAGCAGGACGCGTCTACCGCGCCGGTTGTGAGGGTGAGCAGCACCAGCAGGCCGTCGCGGACGGCGCCGTGCCGTGACCGCGTCATCGCCGCCCGGGGCCGCCGCATGCCTACAGCCAGCCGCGGCGGCGGAAGACGACCAGCATGGCCGCCACGACGGCCAGTTCGGCCCCCAGCCCGATTACCAGGAACGCGGGCAGGCCGCCGATGCGCCGGACCATCCAGGCGAAGTTCTGGCCGAAGAAGCCGGTGAGGAAGGACAGCGGCAGGAAGATGGTGGCGATGACGGTGAGCTGCTTCATGACCACGTTGAGCCGGTTCGACACGGTGGACAGGTAGGCGTCCATCGACCCGGTCAGCAGATCGCGGTAGCTGTCGACAAGATCGCTGATCCGGATGAGGTGGTCGTACAGGTCACGGAAATAGCGCTCGATCTCCCGCGTCATGCCGGGCAGGCCGGTCACCCCGGAGACCAGCGAGGCGACCAGGTCGCGCTGCGGTGTGATCACCTTCCGCACGCCGATCAGCCAGCGTTTCCTGGTGAAGAGCTCGGACAGCTGCTCGTCGGTCGGCTTGGCGAAGATCTCGTCCTGCAACTGGTCGATGCGGTCGTCGAACGTCGACAGGACCGGGAAGAAGCCGTCGGTCAGCTCATCGAGGATGCGGTGCAGCAGGAGCAGCCTGCTGATGGCCTTGGGCCGGTGCACGAGCCGGGCACGGACCTCGGCGAACGCCGCGCAGTCGCCGCGCCGCACGGTCACCAGGTACCGCTCGGAGTAGAAGCAGTGAACCTCGACCAGCGAATCGCCGGCATCCTCCACGCCGTAGGCGATCAGCTGCGTGAAATCGTCGTAGTCCTCCAGCTTCGGGCGCTGCCCGAACTGTTCGGCGTCTTCCACGGCAAGCTGATGAATGCCGAACACGGTGGTCAGCAGGCCGAGTTCATCCGCGTCCGGGCGGTAGAGGTCAAGCCACAGCAGTTCGCCCTTGCCCAGCAGGTGCCGCACCGTCTGGCTGTCCATGGTGGCGGCCGAGCCGTCCTTGGCGATCAGGTATCCGGTCACCGGCACATCGTGCCAAATCCTGCGACGCCATGGCACCGCCGACCTGGCCAGAGCCCCGGCCCGCGACCTCGGCCCCGGACCGCGCCCTCGGCCCCGGCCCGCGCCCTCGGCCCCGGCCCGCGCACTACGAGGGCGCCTGCGGCTCAAGGCTGCTTCACCAGGATGGCGCGGGTATAGAGCAGGTCGAAGCCCCGCCGCTGCACGTTCTGCTGCGACTTGGATGCCGGCTGCGTGGTGACCACGGCGATGTCGCAGCCGGCCGCGGCGGCGTCGGCGAGCCGGGCCGACAGCAGCGCGGTCTGGACGCCCCGGCGCCGGTGCGCAGGCGCGGTCGCCGCGCCGGTGAGCTGCGCGATGCCCTCCGCCAGGCGGAAGCTGGCACCGCCGACGATGACCCCATCGCGCAGTGCCGCATAGCGCACGGCGCCCGCCGCCGCGAGGTCGCGCTCGGCCCTCACGACCACCTCGCGCGGAAACTCTTCGTGCGAGGGCACCCCCTGCGCGTCGGGGTGGGCGACGGCATCCGCTACGACATCGAGCCACGCTCCGAACTCGCCGTCGCCGCTCGGCCGGACCTCGACTCCGGTCGGCGTGACTCGCTCGGGCTCGGCCGCGAGAGAAAGGCCGAGCACGTTCTCGAACGAGACGAGCCGGTAACCCCGCCCGGTCAGCAGGGCGCCGATCGCGGGGTCGGCCAGGTGGGCCAGCTCGATCTGCACCGGGGCGCCGAGGGCGGCGAACGCCCGTTCGAGCTCGTCGAGGGCGGCCGCGCTCGGCACGCCGCCGAAGCCGAGCCCGGCGACCTTGTTGAACGGCGAGCCCTCTTCGGCAAAGCTCGCCACACCACCCGCCACCGGGAGCACGAAACCCGCCGCGTCTCCCCCGCGACGGCGGGCGGCCTCGCCGGCCTTGGCGATGAGCTGCGCCTCGGCCCGCTCGATGCGCCCGGCCATGCCGGTGTCGCAGAACAGCGGCAGCCGGCCGGCGATCACGCGCCGAGCTTAGCGCCGCCGGGGCGGCCCTTCGTCATGCCCGCCACGGCCGGACGGCGCGCACACCTTCGCACCGTCCGTCGCGGCTCATACGGCAACGGCAGCCACCGCCTGCCTGGCTACATCTTGCGGATTTCGAGGTACCGCTTGATGTCCGGAATCGACTGGATGATGGCAGCCAGCACGATGGCGATGAGCGCGGCCTTGATCAGCCTGCCGATCATTGTGTTCCTCCTGCGGCCGGTGCGGGGTGGGTCGGCTGCCCCCGCGGGTACGGGTGGGCGGGTTGCCCCGCCGGTGCGGGTGAGTGGGCTGTCCGGCCGCCGTGGACGGCGGCCCGGAATGCGCCATGGGTGGATGTGCCGGCGTCGGCGGGAGGCCGGTCATGCCGGCACCCCGATCGGCTCGACCTCGTCAGGCGCGAAATACAAGAACCTGCCGTGGCTGCGCTGAAGGTCGGCGGCCGGGTCGTCCTCGGGGGTGACCGCGAGGTGGACGTTGCCGTCGACATCGTGGAGCACGGCCTCCACCAGCGCGTTGCGGCCAGTGAGAAAGAGATCCTGGGCGTCCGCGCGGCGGGCACCCGGCCGCATCCGGACCCGGCTGCCGCGGGCGACCCGCACCCCCTGGATCATGATGTGATCGGTCTCCGGCGAGACGCTGGTGTCCGCCCCCGGATCCCACCATGGCGCTGAACGATCCTGCGTGGCGGATGCCGGCCCCGCGCCCGGCAGGCCCGCGCCGCCCTCGCCGGTTACCTCCCGGCCCGTGCCGCCCTCGCCGGTTACATCCCGGCCCGTGTCTCCCTCGCCCGTTGCTTCCCGCCCCGTGGCGCCCTGGCCCGTTACCTCCTCGCCCGCGCCCGGCCGGCCCGTCCCCGCATCGGTAGGCGGTCCGAGGTAGCGGATGGCGCCGTGCATGCGCTCCAGCATCTCGGGCGGAAGGTCATCAAGCCGGTCCAGCAGCGCCGCCGCGCGCGGGTCGGTGGCGCGGGCCTCCCGCTTCTCCTCGTCGGTCAGGGCGATCGTGCGCAGCGTGAGGATCTCGTCGATCTCGGTGGAATCGAACAGCTCGCCCGCGCTCTCGGCGGCGATCCGCGGGTGGTCGTAGAGGATGACCGGCGAGCTGAGCACCAGCTCCCGGCATTCCTCCGGGCCGGCCAGGACGGGCCAGGTGCCCGTGTTGCCGCACGCGGCCGCGTGCGGCTCCGCCCACTCGGGGGGATCGGTCAGCGAAAGGAACCTGCCGCCGGGCACATGGATCAGCGCATGAGCGGCGATCAGGGCGAGGCGAAGCCCATCCTCCCGGCGCCGCAGCGGGCCATCGGGGCTGGTGTGGTTCTCGATCGTGACCCCCAGTCGCAGGCCGCCGTACGGGCCGGGCAGCCGGTCGGCCCGAAGGCGGATCATGCCGGCCAGCGGCGCGCACCGCCGGACCAGCCGGCCGACGGTCTGCCCCCGGCGGTCGGTGAGCATCTCGGCGCTCTCGCCGCCCGGTACCGCGAAGGCGGCGTCCACCCCGCCGCCGAGCAGTGCGTGGATCGGGGCGGTCGCCCGGTGCTCTCGTTCGGCAGCCTCGTCCCAGGTGGTGACCTCGGATCCGTCTACCCGGACCGAGGGCACCGGGCGGAAGCCGCCGGGACAGTCCTTCGCCTCCACCTGACGCCGCTGCAGGTGCAGGAAGCGCGCGAAGACGGTGACGGCGGCGTCCTCGGGGCATTCCAGCAGGCACTCGGTCTGGCTGGCGGATGGCTCACAGTCGTCGACATCGCGGTAGGCCGGGGGCATGAGCACCCCGAACTGGAACCGGGACTGGTTCTTGCGGGCCGAACTGCGGTAGGGGTAGAGCAGGTATCCCTCGTACAGGATCGCGTCGGCGACCTGCCTGGCGTCGGCGAGGAACTCCGGGGAGGTGCTCACGGGCCCTCCCCCGCCTCATCGGGCCCGGCGGCCTCGGCGGCCCGGGTCAGCAGGGCCCGCAGCGTGGCGTCCCACGTGGGCAGGGCATGGCGCGTCTTGAAGCGCATCAGCTCGTCGAGCGTGTGCCGGCTCATCGTCACCCAGGCACTGTCCGGGAAGTGGGCGTCGACCGCCTCCCGCCACACCGTGACCGGCAGGCCGCAGCTGATCTCCTTGCTCCATGGCACCTGCTGCACCTGGAGACGGCCGTCGACGGTGGCGAACACGGTGCCGCTGAACAGCAGCAGGAGTGGCACCTCGCCATCGTCGAGCGAGGCGAAGTACCGGGTGGCGGAGATCTGCAGGTCGTAGGTGAACGCCACCGGCAGATCCAGCTCGGTGCTGCCGCTGAACCCGGGCACCATCACCGGCACCATGGTGAACTGGAGCGGCTTGAGCGTGTCCGCCCACCGGCTGGGATCGCCGAAGAGATCGTGCAGCCGCCGCGCCTCGGCCTCGCCGTAGCGACGGCGGTGGGGCTCGATCCTGATCTGGCACCGGAGCGCGATCGCGTCCACCGGCTGGCCGGTGGTCTCGCTGATCCGCAGGCACAGGGTGAGGGCGGGCACCACGGAGAACCGTTCGGCCCGGGCGCCCAGCCAGTCGAAGACCAGTTCGGCCACGTCAGGGCCCCGGAGGCAGGTCACGGGCACGGGACCGCACGGAGTCGAGGAACTCGGCGATGCTCTGCCGCGCCTCCGCCCCGCCGTCGAAGCCCTGCCACAGCATGCGCATCCGGCCGGCGAGCTCATAGCACACGTCCACCGGCACCAGGAAGCACTCCACCCCGGCATCGGTGCGGCTCACCAGCACCGCCTCGACATCGGCGTCGGCGGCCAGCAGCAGCGGGTGAGCCTGGCCGAGCCGGGCCCAGGCCGCCAGGTCGAGCGTGCATTCGGTGACGCCGGCCGGGCTCGGGTAGAAGCCGCAGACCTGCCCGCGCCGCGAGCTGTTCAGGAAGAAGGCGAGCCCGACGGGCACGTCGAGTTCGGCCCACTCAGCGGCGATCAGCGGCCGGGCGGGGTCGCGCAGGTAGCGTTCCGGGACGGCGCGGTACCGGCCACGGCCGGCGCCGGGCTCAGTGAACAGCAGGTAGCAGGCGCGGCAGGCGCAGGTGAGCGTGGAGCGCTCCAGGTCCGCCAGGTGGCCATGGAACGGCCCGATCGGCGTCGCGCACAGCTCGCACGCCTCCTCGGGCTGGCCCTGATCCTGGGGGTCGGCCGCCCGGACCCCGCGCGGGGGCATGGCGGGGGCGGGCGGCCCGGTCTCGGCGGGAGGCTGGAGAAAGCGGCGCAGGCCGGGCTGCCCGGTCACCGGGGAACCGCCTCAGCCGCTGGCCCGTGGCCGGGTCCCGCGCCCGACGGGAGCGCGACCCGCACCCCGTGGCTGTCGGTCAGCAGCGGGAGCGGGTCCAGGTGACGCTGCGGGTCGTCCAGGTTCCGGCCCGCCGCCCGCACGTCATACCGGGCACCACAGGCCGGGCAGCCGAGCCGCTCCCCGGTCAGTGTCCCGGCGGCGAGCGAGGAGCCGCACGCGGCGCAGGCGTCGTGGTAGGCGTACAGCGTGCCGCGGACCGAGCAGACCACGACCGGGATCCCGCCGGCCGTCGTGGCTGTCGGCCGTCCGTCCGGCGGGCCGATGCCGGGCAGGCTCACCCAGCCCGGGTCCCCGGCGCCGCTGACCGGGGAGCCGGGAGAATCCGGTGGCCCGGTCCGCCGGCCGATCTGGAGCAGGGGTGGCTCCGGCGGATCGGTCATCCCTTCCACCACGACCTCGGTCACCTCCGGCGCGGCGTCCTCCACCGCTCCCTGGATGGCCAGTTGCACGGTCACTGTGGATGAGGGGCAGCCGTGGCAGCTGCCCTCAAGGCGCAGCCGCGCCACCCCGTCCGGGCCGACGCCGAGATACTTGACCCCGCCGGCGTGCGATCCCAGGTAGGGCCGGACGCTGTCGAGCGCGCGCTGGATCCGGGCGTCCACGTCGAGCGGATGCAGCTCGTGCAGGAGCAGCAGGCTTTCCACGACTGGGTCGGCGAGCAGCCGGTCCCGGACCGCGCCGCCGGCCTCACCTTCGGCGGCGAGGGCGTCCATGATGTGGCTGAGCCCGTCACCGTAGAGGCCGAGCAGGAGCCGCACCAGCTCCTCCGCGGCGGCCGCGGCATCGCCGCTCGCGGATCGCAGGATGCCGAGCAGCTCCTCGATCCGCTCCCCGGCCTGCCGCACGCGCGTCATCTGCCTCGTCTCTTCCTCAGCCGGCCTGGGCCGCCCGGCGCCGTCGTGTCACCGGCGGGTCAGGTCGCGAGGGTGACGGTCATGGGCGAGTGCACCTTCTCCAGCACCTTGCCGTTGCCGAGGTACATGTGCACCCCGCATGGCAGGCACGGGTCGTAGCTGCGGACCGCGCGCATGATGTCGATCCCCTTGAAGCTGTCCGGCGGGTTCTCCTCGAAGATCGGCGTGTTCTGCACCGCGTCCTCGTACGGCCCGGGGGTGCCGTAGGAGTCGCGCACGCTGGCGTTCCAGGGGGTCGGCGGGTACGGATGGTAGTTGGCGATCTTCCCGCCGCGGATCACCATGTGGTGGGACAGCACGCCGCGCACGGCCTCGGTGAACCCGCAGCTGTAGGCCTCGTCCGGCACCGTGAACGGCTCCCAGGTCTTGGTGCGGCCGGCCCGCACCTCGGCGAGCGCCCGCTCCACGAAGTACAGCGCCGCGGCCGCCGCGTAGGCCTGGAAGTAGGTCCGCGCCCGGTCGCGCTCGATAGCGTTGGACAGCGGCTTGCCGTCCTTGTCGACCGGGATCTTCCACTCGAAGCTGGCCTCGGGCCTGGTCGCCGTCCTGGGCAGGTTGATCTGCACGCTGCTGCCGGTGGACTTGACGTATCCGCCGATGTCGACCAGCCCGCCGAGTGCGGTCGCCCACAGCCGGGCGATGGGCCCGCCGCCGGTGTCGGCGGCCAGGTGGTTCTCGCCGTCGAACCAGCGCGGCGACATGACCCAGCTGTACTTGCCGTCGAAGTCCCGCCTGGCCGGGCGGGGGATCGTGTGCTGGTTCCAGGGGTGACGGCGGTCCACCGGGTTGCCCAGCGGGTCCCGGGTGACGAACATCTCCTGGTCCTCCCAGTCCTCGTAGTAGGAGGACCCGAGCAGGATGCGGATGCCGAGGTTGATCTCGACAAGGTCGTTGGTGAGCAGCTGGCCGTCCCGGATGACGCCGGGGGTCACGAACATCTTCCGGCCCCAGTCCGTCATGTGGTCGTAGCGGAAGTCACAGGCTTCCGGGTCGTTGAGGCTGCCCCAGCAGACCATGTCGGCACGCCGACGCCCGACCTCCTCATAACCGGGCAGTGCCTGGTAGAAGAAGTCGAACAGGTCATCGTGCATCGGGACGACCCTCTTCATGAATTCCACATAACGCATGAGCCGCGTGAGGTAGTCGGTAAACAACTGCACTGTCGCGGTGGTGCCAACGCCGCCCGGGTAGAGCGTCGAGGGGTGCACGTGCCGACCCTCCATGAGGCAGAACATCTCCCGCGTCGACCGGCTGACCTGGAGCGCCTCCCGGTAGAACTCCCCCTCCAGCGGGTTGAGCGAGCGCATGATGTCGCCGATGGTGCGGTAGCCGTGGTCGGCGGCGTGCGGCGCCTCGGTGTTGTTGGCCTGTTCCAGCACACCGGGGTTGGTCTCGGAGACCATCCTCGCGCAGAAGTCCACCCCGACCAGGTTCTCCTGGAAGATGTTGTGGTCGAACATGTACTCCGCGGACTCGCCCAGGTTGATGATCCACTCGCCGAGGTGCGGCGGGCGCACCCCGTACGCCATGTTCTGGGTGTAGACCGAGCACGTTGCGTGGTTGTCACCGCAGATCCCGCAGATCCGGCTGGTGATGAAGTGCGCGTCCCTCGGGTCCTTGCCCTTCATGAAGATGCTGTAGCCGCGGAAGATCGACGATGTGCTGTGGCACTCGACGACCTTCTTCTGCTTGAAATCGATCTTGGTGTAGATGCCGAGACTGCCCACGATCCTGGTGATCGGATCCCAGGCCATCTCCACAACGTCGCTGCCGGTGGTGGTCATCGGTCATCCCTCTCCCTGCGGTCAGGCCCAGTGCCGCCAGGCCCGGTGCGGTCAGGCGCGCCAGGGGCGCTGGTCGGCATCACCACGTCTTCTGGTAGCCCGTGAGCAGGTCATCGCCCTTCTTGCGCCACTTGGGCTCCTGGTCGGCCGTCTTGGCGGTGAAGCTGCGCAAGCTGCGGATCACGGTCCCGTACAGGGTGGACGCCACCGTCGACACCCTGGAGCCCGGCGGCTCGTCCATGAACGGCATGAACTTGTCCGGGAAGCCCGGCATGGTGCACGCGATGCAGATGCCGCCCACGTTCGGGCAGCCTCCCACACCGTTGATCCAGCCCCGTTTGGGGACATTGCACTTGACCACTGGGCCCCAGCAGCCGAGCTTGACCAGGCACTTCGGCGAGCCGTACTCGGCGGCGAAGTCGCCCTGCTCGTAGTAGCCGGCCCGGTCGCACCCCTCGTGCACGGTGGCGCCGAACAGCCAGGTCGGCCGGAGCGCCTCGTCCAGCGGGATCATCGGCGCCTGCCCGGCGACCTGGTAGAGCAGGTAGAGGATCGTCTCCGACAGGTTGTCCGGGTGGATCGGGCAGCCGGGGACGCAAACGATGGGCAGGCCCGCCTTGGACCGCCACTCCCAGCCGAGGTAGTCGGGCACGCCCATGGCGCCGGTGGGGTTGCCGGCCATGGCGTGGATACCGCCGTAGGTGGCGCAGGTGCCAACGGCGAGGATGGCGGTGGCCTTCGGGGCCAGCCGGTCCAGCCATTCGCTGGTGGTCATCGGCTGACCGGTGGCCGGGTCGTTGCCGAAGCCGCACCAGTAGCCCTCCGGCTTGATCGCCTCGTTCGGGATGGAACCCTCGACGACCAGGACGAACGGCTCAAGTTCCCCGCGGTCGGCCTTGTGCCACCACTCGATGAAGGTGTCGGCGCCCTGCTCGGGGCCGCACTCGTAGTCGATCAGTGGCCAGTGCACGGCGATCTTGGGCAGGCCGGGGAGTGCGCCGAGGACGATCTCCTCGATGCTCGGCTGGGTGGCCGCCGTGAGGGCCACCGAATCCCCGTCGCAGCCGAGCCCCCCGTTCATCCACAGGATGTGGACAACGGGCTCCGCAGCGGAACCGTTGGGCGACGTGTCGCTGGTCTGCTCGGCAGTGGCCATGACGAGGCCACCTCCTCACTGCATGGTCGGCGGGGCGGGTGCGGCCGCGGCCTTGCGGCCGCCCGCGGGCGTGACGTGGTGATCACGACGATCAGCCGGGGTTCGCCGCTGGGCGGGCCCTCGCGACCGCCCTGCGGCCCGTACCGCGGAAAGCGGCTGAGCGCCGTGGGAAGGACTCATGGCAGAGGCGTCTGCACCCTGATGCAGACGCGATCATGCTAAACCCAGGGTCAGGGCAGGACAAGACTGAACCGTCGATCTGGCGGACACAAATGTCCTGCCCGGGCCACGGCAAGTGTCGTGCCGCGCACAGCGAGTGTCCTGCCGGACATGGCGGGCGGGTGTCCCAATGATCACCATTGTGCCGTTGTTGCCGTTGAACAACCCGCCAGTAATAGCCGTTGAACAACCCGCCAGTAATATGAGCCCCAGGTGATGGGCAGGTCCGTGTAACGCCGCGTACCTTGCGTACAGGGCCACGTCCAGAGGCCGGTGTGGTGCTGGCCGGGCCGTGCGAGGGAGAGACAGGGAGTGCCTGACCGGAACCACGGGGACGGGAACGGGCGGATCGAAGTCGTCCCGGTGGTGGTGCTGTCCCAGACCTTCCCCGCCCGCCCTTCCTGGATCCCCGAGATCCGCGACTTCGTCCGCCGTTGCCTGGCCGAGTCACCGTTGACGGAGGAGGGCAACAGGGAGGTCGGCGAGACGGTCTTCCGTGCCCTGCTCGACGCGGCCGGGCCAACCGGCGCGATCCAGGTCTCGTTCCGGATCTTCCCCGAGCACGTCGAGGTGGACGTGCTGCACTCCAACGACTCCGCGCCGCCGGTGACGGCCCCGGCCCCGGCCGCCGCCGCACCACGTGCGGCGGAACCGGCCCGCCAGGCCACCTTCGCCGACTGGATGGCGTCCACGCTGCGCCGCGAGGGCCTGACCCACGAGGCGGCCGCCCGCCAGCTCGGGGTGTCGGTGAAGACGGTGGGCCGCTGGGTGGGCGGGGAGACCGAGCCGAGGATGCGGGATCTGCGCCGGATACAGGAATTGTTCGGGGAGCTCCCGTTCCCCTGACCGGGCCCGATCCCGCTCTCAGTCCGCCCGTGCCTTGTGCGGACACCTGTGTCCAGTGTTGGGCCTGGACGTTCTGGTCACAAGTGTCCTAACGTTCTGTCATGGCGGTAGCCCCTGGACGTTACCGGCTGGGGCCGGACCGCGGCCGGATCGTCGTTAAGACGGTTCGTGACGGCCGGACCGCCCAAGCCGGACACGGCCCGGCCCTGGAAGCGCGCCGGACGTGCCTCCTCCGCGGCCCGAGGGCGGGGCGATCCGCACGGAGGCACCGGTGACGCGGCCCGGCACCGACGACGACGTCGCCGCGTTGTTCGCCCGCAGGGAAGCACCGATCGCGGACCTGGCCGGGCAAGCAGGGGCGGTGGCCGAAGCCTGTCACGCCATGGCGGTGCGCTTCCACCAGGGTGGCAAGCTCGTGGTGTTCGGCACCGGCGCGGAAAGCACCGACGCCCTGCACGTGGCGGTGGAGTTCGTCCACCCCGTGATCGTCGGCAAGCGGGCGCTGCCCGCGATCTCGCTGACCGCAGACGTGGCCACCGTCACGGGGCTGGCGGCAGGCGACGGCATGGACCGCATCTTCGCGCACCAGATCAGCACGCTGGCCGAGCCGGCCGACATCGCGCTCGGAATCGCGGCGGACTCCGGCAGCCCGAGCGTCCTGCGCGGCCTGGAAACCGCCAGGCAGAGGGGGTTGCTGACCATCGCGCTGACCGGCGGGCAGGACAGCGCGATCGCGGACAGCCTGGCCGTCGACCACGTTCTCGTCGTCAGGTCTGACGATCCGCGCGTGGTCAAGGAAGTTCACGTGACGACCTACCACATCCTCTGGGAACTCGTGCATGTGTTCTTCGAGCAGCCGGGGGTACTCGCCCCCGGGGTTGATCGCATGAGCGAGGCCCCGGGGTATCAGTCGGCCGCGGGCCGGTGGCCATCCACCGGACAGGGGGGCACTGGTGGGTCGGCCCCGCCCGCGGTCCCCGAATGCCACGACGACGTGTGCGTGACCTGCTCCGACAGCGCCGTCCCGGTGACCGTCAGGCGGCTGCTCGCCGACGGCCTGGCGGTGGTGGACACCGGGTCCGGTGAGGAAGAGGTCAGCGTGGCGTTCGTATCGGCCCAGCCCGGCGACACCATCCTCGTGCACGCGGGGGAGGCGATCGCGGTGGTGACCTCGTGACGCCCGCGGCCGAGCCGGGCAAGCCACAGCGCGCTGGCAACATGGCGGCGATGGAGTCGCTGTACCCCTTCCTCTACGCCGGTGACAGCGATCTGAATGTCGTCATGGAGGAGGTGCGGCGGTCGACCATCGCGAAGACCGCGGAGATCGCCGACCTGCGGCGTCAGGTGTGCGCGCGGGACGCCGACCGCCTGCGGGCCTGTGCCGGGGACATGGCCGGGCGGTTCTCGGCGGGCGGGCGGCTGCTCGCGTTCGGCAACGGCGGCAGTTCCACCGACGCGCAGGAAATGGCCACGCTGTTCCTCCACCCGGGCGGCGGCATGCGGGCGCTGCCGGCGTTCTGCCTGTCGAATGACACCGCCGTGGTAACCGCGCTGTGCAATGACATCGGGGTTGACGTCGTGTTCTCACGCCAGGTCGCGGCGTTCGGGCGTCATGCCGACATCGCGGTCGCGCTGTCCACGAGCGGCAACTCCGAGAACCTGCTGCGGGGCCTGGCGGAGGCGCGCCAGCGCGGGATGCTCACCGTCGGGATCGCCGGTTACGACGGCGGGAAGATGGCCGAGCTTGACGGCCTCGATCACCTGTTCGTCGCCCCGTCGACCTCGATCCACCGGATCCAGGAAGCCCAGACCACCATCTACCACGCGCTGTGGGAGCTGACGCTCGCGGCGCTCGGCACGAGGGGGTGAGCCCGGCATGCCCGGCCGCACTCTCGTCGCCTGCCTCGGCAACATCTTCCTGGGGGACGACGGGTTCGGGGTGGAAGTGGCACGCCGGCTGGCCCGCGAGGACCTGCCGGAGGGGACACGGGTGACCGACTACGGCATCCGCGGGATGCACCTGGCATACGACCTGGCCGAGGGCTGGGACGCCACGATCCTGGTGGACGCGGCACCGCGGGGCGGGGAGCCGGGAACCGTCTACGTCATCGAGCCGGAGCGCGAGCAGCCCACAGACGGCGGCGGGACGTCGCTGAGCCTGACCGAGAGCATGCTCTTCGACCCGCATGGGATGCAGCCCGACGTGATGCTCGGCATGACCGGAATGCTCGGCGCCGAGGCGGGCCGGGTGCTGGTGGTGGGCTGTGAGCCGGTCAGCGTGGCGGAGGGAATCGGCCTGAGCGAGCCGGTCGCCGCGGCGGTGGACGAGGCGGCGCGGGTCGTGCTGGACCTGGTGCGGGGAGGCCACGCCGGGCTCACCCGGCCCGGCGGGTCATCAGCGGACAGCGGCGGGGCACCAGCAGACAGCGGCGAGCCATCAGCGAGCAGCGGCGGGGCCGCTACGAAGGAGTGATCACATGTGCCTTGGCATACCCGGTGAGGTGGTGGAGTTCCTCCCGGACCAGGCGGACCTGGCCAGGGTGGACGTCAGCGGCGTCCGGCGGGTGATCAACGTCGGCCTGCTCGCCGACGACCTGCCGAAGCCGGGTGAGTGGGTGCTCATCCACGTCGGCTTCGCCCTGTCGAAGATCGACGAAGGCGAGGCCGCGGCCGCGCTCCAGTTCCTGGAGGGAATCGGGCAGGCCTACGCCGACGAGCTCGCTGCCCTCGCCGAATCGCGGATCGAATAGGGGTGAGACGCCATGCGGTTCGTCGATGAGTTCCGCAGCGCCGAGAAGGCACACGCCCTGGCCGCCCGGATCACCGAGCTGTGTGAGCCAGGGCGCCAGTACAAGTTCATGGAGGTGTGCGGCGGCCACACGCACACCATCTACAAACACGGGCTGGAGGACTACCTGCCCGAGGCCATCACGCTCGTCCACGGCCCCGGGTGCCCGGTGTGCGTCATCCCGATGGGGCGGGTGGACGACGCCATCCACCTGGCCTCGCAGCCGGACACGATCATGACCTCGTTCGGCGACATGATGCGGGTGCCGGGCAGCCACGGCTCGTTCTTCGACGCCAAGGCGAACGGGACCGACATCCGGATGGTGTACTCGCCGCTGGACTCGCTGAAGATCGCCCGCCAGAATCCCGGCAAGCGGGTCGTGTTCATGGCCATCGGCTTCGAGACCACCACCCCGTCGACGGCGATGACCGTGCTGCGGGCCAAAGCCGAAGGGCTGGAGAACTTCTCCGTCTTCTGCAACCACGTCACGATCATCCCGGCGATCAAGGCCATCCTGGACTCCCCCGACCTGAGGCTGGACGGGTTCATCGGCCCCGGGCACGTGTCCACGGTGATCGGCTGCCGACCTTACGAGTTCATCGCGTCCGGCTACGGCAAGCCGGTGGTGGTGGCCGGTTTCGAGCCGCTGGACATCCTGCAGTCCATCTACATGCTCATGCTGCAGCTGTCCGAGGGCCGCAGGGAAGTGGAGAACCAGTACACCCGGGTCGTGCCCTGGGACGGCAACCTCGCCGCGCTCACCGCAATCAACCAGGTGATGGAACTGCGGCCCTACTTCGAGTGGCGTGGACTTGGCTTCATCACCCACTCGGCGATGCGGCTGCGCGACGGGTTCCGCGCCTTCGACGCCGAGGTGCTGTTCGACGTGCCCGGGGTCCGGGTGGCCGATCCCAAGGCGTGCCAGTGCGGCGAGGTGCTCAAAGGCGTTCTCAAGCCGTGGGAGTGCAAGGTCTTCGGCACGGCGTGTACCCCGGAGACACCGATCGGTACCTGCATGGTCTCCCCCGAAGGCGCCTGCGCCGCGTACTACAACTACGGCCGGATGAACCGGCACCGGGTGGTTGAAGTGGAGCTGAGCCGGCCATGACCGGCCGCGGGACCAACTGGGTCGATGAGGCCCTGCGCGAGCACGAGGAGCACGCAGCCGCCGAGCACGCAGCCGCCGAGCAGGCAGCCGCCGAGCAGGCAGCCGCCGAGCAGGCCGCCGCCAGGGACGCGGGCGCCGGGGACGCTGGCGCCGGGCACGCGGGCGCCGGGCACGCGGGCGCCGCATCCCGGACGGCCAGGCACGCAGGCACCCCCTCCGATCGCGAGCAGCAGGTGCTGGACCGGATCGACCGGGCCAGGCGCCGCCGCCCGCGGATCAGGGAAGAGCGGATCACCATGTCACACGGGGCCGGCGGCAAGGCCAGCCGGACGCTGACCGAGGCGGTGTTCCTGGACGCGTTTCGCAACCCGGTGCTCGAGCCGCTGGAGGACGCGGCGCTGCTGCGGGTGGGCGGCTCGCGGCTGGCGCTGACGACCGACACCTACGTCGTTTCGCCGCTGTTCTTCCCCGGCGGCAACATCGGCGACCTAGCCGTGAACGGGACCGTCAACGACCTGGCGGTGGCCGGGGCCACCCCGCAGTACCTGTCGGCCGGCTTCGTTCTGGAGGAAGGCTTCCCCGTCGCCGACCTGACGGCGATCGTGGCGTCCATGCAGGCCGCCGCCGCCGTGGCCGGGGTGCAGGTCGTCACCGGCGACACCAAGGTGGTCGAGCGCGGCAAAGCCGACGGCTGCTACATCAATACGGCCGGGGTGGGGGTGGTGGAGCACGATCTGGCCCTCGGTGCCGCCACTGCCCGCCCCGGTGACGTGGTCATCGTGTCCGGTCCGGTCGGCGACCATGGTGTGACGATCATGCTTGCCCGCGGTGAGCTCGACATCGAGGCCGACCTGTCCTCGGACACCGCGGCTATGAACGGCATGATCGCCGGCCTGCTGGCGGCGGTCCCCGGGGTGCGGGCCATGCGCGATGCCACCCGCGGCGGGGTAGCCACCATCCTCAACGAGGTGGCGGTGGCAGCCGGGGTGGGTGTGGTGGTCGAGGAGGACCAGATCCCGGTTCGCACCCAGGTGCGGGGCGCGGCGGAACTGCTCGGCATCGACCCGATGTACGTGGCCTGCGAGGGCAAGCTCGTAGCGATCGTGGACGGTCAGCAGGCCGACCGGGCGCTGGCGGCGCTGCGCGCGCACCCGCTCGGCGAGCAGGCCGCGGTCATCGGCCATGTCACGGCGGACCAACCGGGCATCGTGCTGCTCAAGACCGCCTTCGGCGGTACCAGGATCGTCGACCTGCTGGTCGGCGACCCGCTGCCCCGGATCTGCTGACGTACCGACCGCCGGCGCACCGGCCGGTGCGGCGCCCGCCGGCGGCGCCGGCCGATGCGACGGCTGCTGACGCACCGACGCGAGGGAGGCCCCACGTGCACGAGTACGGGATCACCGAGAGCGTCGTGACCGCGGTCACGGAGCGGTTGCCGGACGCCACCATCAGCTGCGTCCACCTCGAGATCGGCTCGCTGTCCGGCGTGAGCGCCGATTCGGTCCGGCTCTACTTCGGAATGGCGGCCGAGGGAACGAACCTGGAAGGGGCCCGGCTCGAGATCAGAGAGGTCCCGGCCCGGTGCCGGTGCGGCGCCTGCGGCACGGAGTTCGAGCCCGACGGCCCGATCCCGCTGTGCCCGTGCGGCAGCGCCGAAGCGGCCGTCCTGTCCGGCGGCGACATGCGGATCGTGTCGGTCGAGGTGGCACCGGCAACGGCGTGAGGCCGCGGACACCCTCGGCCGGGTCGCCCTACCCGGGCGGCAGACGGCTCAGGTGTGCTTACCGCAGCCCCGTTCCCCCGCAAGCCGGAGCATGGCCCTCGTCATCTGGACCGTCGAGGGCGGCGCGGGCAGCGCGGCCCAATCCCGGCGCTGGAACGCGTCGAGCATCAGTGCCACGAACCGCCGCCGCGCATCCGGCGCGTCCTCCCGGGTTACGTCTACCACCGCGGCGTGGGCGATCAGCAACAGCAGGATGTCCTCGCCGACGAAATCCTCACGCAGCCGGCCAGCGGCCTTGGTGCGCTCAATGAGCTCGACCACCCGGTCGTTGGCGAGCCTGCGAAGCTGCTCGATACGTTCATCGCCGGGCAGCGCCATGGACAGCAGGTCGGACAGGCCACGGTCGGCGGCCTGCAGCTCACAGATCCGCTCGATGAAACCGGCGAAACCGGCCCACGGGTCTGGGACGGCCAGGGCGCGCTCCGCTGCCTCGGCGTACTGGGCGAAGTTGCCGACGAGCGCCGCGGCGACGAGCTCCCCGCGGTTCGGGAACCGGCGGTACAGCGTCGCGATGCCGACCCCGGCGCGCAGGGCGATCTCCTCCAGAGGCGCTTCGAGACCCTGCTCGGCGAACACCTCCCGGGCGGCATGCAGCAACGCGATCCGGTTCCGCTCGGCATCCACCCGCAGCCGGCGACCGCAGGTGCCCGCGGTGTCAGCCGCGCCCGCCGGGCCGGCCACGTCGCCGGGGCCAGCCGGGCCAGCGGCGGCAGCCAGGCCGACCACGCGAGGCGGGCGGGCCGCGCGAGGCGGGCCGGCCTCACCAGCCGGCCCGGCCTCACCAGCCCGTTGGGCCGGGCCAGCGGGATTAGCCGGGCCGGTCGGGACGGTCATCGGACCATCGTAGATGATATGGAGGCCAGCCTCCGGAAGCTGCTATAGGGTTGTTCCGGAGACCATCCTCCACATGCGCCGCTCGCGGCTCGCGGGCATGCCCGGCACCGCCCAGAACGGAGAAGCGGTATGGAGACCGACTTGGCCCCATGGATCGACGCCCTGCGCCACTCCCACGACAGGCTGCACATGATCGCGGAGCCGCTGACCGCCGGCCAGCTACAGCAGCGCTCGTACGCGCGGGAGTGGTCGATCGCTCAGGTGTTCTCGCACATCGGGTCGCAGTCGGAGGTGTTCGGCCTGTTCCTCGACGCCGGACTGAATGGGAAGGATGCACCGGGCCGGGAGGCGTTCCCGCCGATCTGGGATGCGTGGAACGCCCGGAGCCCGCGGGCGCAGGCGGCCGACGCCGTGGTGGCCGACGGGGTGCTGGTCGGGCGCATCGAATCACTCGACGCCGGCCAGCGAGACCGGTTCCGCCTGGAGCTGTTCGGGATGGATCTCGACTTGGCCGGGCTGCTTCGGATGCGCCTCGGCGAGCATGCCATTCACACCTGGGATGTCGCCGTGGCACTCGACCCGGCGGCGACGGTGGCCCCCGATGCCGTCGCCCTGCTCGTCGACGCGCTCGGCCAGCTCGTGACGCGCAGTGGCAAGCCGGACGGGAGGCAGCTGCGGCTGCTGGTGTCGGCGACCAGCCCGCAGCGGCACTTCATCCTGGAGGCCGGGGAGACGGTCACGCTCGCGCCCGCCGAGGGCGCGGAGGCCCTCCAGGAACTGCGGCTTCCCGCCGCGGGTGCGCAGTCCCTCCCGGAGCTGCGGCTTCCCGCCGAGGCCCTGGTCCGTCTCGTCTACGGGCGCCTTGACCCCGCCCACACACCGGCCGTCGAGGCGCGCGGGGTCGACCTCGACGAGCTGCGGCGCATCTTCCCCGGCTTCTGAGCCTCAGCCCAAGAGGCCGCCGAAGCGTCAGCCAAGAGCGGCCGCCTTCCGAAGCCCGACCCCCGAAAGGACCCCCGTGCATCTTCCGGCCAAGGCACGTGATCTCCCCGGCCGTATCGCCACCGGCGCCTACATCCTCCACTCCGGCCTCGACAAATGGCGCGCAGACGAGACCCGCGCCACGGCCTTGCATGGCATGGCCGCCGGGGCATTCCCCGTGCTCAACCGCATCCCGCCGGCCCGCTTCCTTCGCCTCCTTGCCGCTAGCGAGATCGCCATAGGAGCGGCACTGCTCGCCCCCATCGTTCCGAATGCCCTAGCCGGGGCCGCGCTCACCGGCTTCTCTAGCAGCCTCGTCACCATGTACGCGCGCACTCCGGCGCTGCGCAAGCCGGGCAGCACCTGGCCGAGCCAGGCAGGTGTCGCCGTCAGCAAGGACATCTGGATGCTGGGGATTGGCCTCGGGCTCGTCGCCGACGCCTTCACCGCCGGCAGTCAAGGCTGACCCTGTTCACCACCGGCAGCCACGGCAGACCCTGATGAATCCCGGAGGGCCGTGGCAGGCCGCCGCCACCGGGCCCCGGCATGGAGGCTGCCCGAATCACTGATCCGCGCCGCGGCCCGGCGACGTATTTACTGAACACCGCTCAGCGACGGGGGGAGCGAGCAGATGAGTTTCGTGCAGGTGTTCGAGTTCCGCGCTTCCGACCTCGACGCCGTCCGCCAGGCCGACGCGGAGTGGCGGCAGGGCACTGAGGGCAAGCGCACCGTCCGGCGGGAGATCCTGGCCGCCGACCGCAACCAGCCGGGCCGCTACTTCGCCATCGTGTTCTTCGACTCGTACGAGTCGGCGATGGAGAACTCGAACCTGCCAGAGACGCGAGCGGCCGCGGAGAAGTACATGGCGCTTGCCGATGGGCCGCCGGTGTTCTACGACCTCGATGTCCTCGAGGACCGCGCCTGAGAACGACGCGGCTGCGCGCACCACGAACGGCGTCCGGGCGGTATCCATTGGCGTCAGCGGGCGGGCATTGAGGCCTGCCCGAGCCCCGCGCTCACCTGGCGGCAGGCCGGGCGCCCCGGCGGCGGCCGGGCGGCACTGGTGCGGCACAGTGGCCGGTATGAGCAGAGCAGAAGGAACGTTCGACATCGACCGCTTCGACACGCAGCCACCGCACGACGACCGCGAGGGGGTAACGCTCGCGCGGGCCCACATCACGAAGACCTTCCACGGGGACCTGGTCGGCAACAGCGAGACGGACATCATCACGGTTCACACCGAGCACCCCGCGGCGTACGTGGGCATGGAGCGGTTCGAGGGGACGCTGCACGGCCGGAAGGGCGGCTTCGTGCTACAGCACAACGCGGGCGGTGCGGACGGCGTCCCCTGGATGACCTGGAAGATCGTCGAGACGACCGGGACCGGCGACCTGGCGGGGATCCGCGGTGAGGGCCAGATCATCATCGGCCCGGACGGAGCGCACTCCTACAGCCTGGACTACGAGCTCTGACCGGCACCCAGCCTGCTCCCGGTCCCGAACCCGGATCATCCCGTCGATCCGCGGACCGTGATCATTTCGCTGTTCCCAGACGGTGATCATTCCGTCGCTCGCCGCTGTCGCGCAGGCGTGGCGGCAAGCCGGAAACGGCGAGCGCGTGGTCTTCGTGCCCTGACGGCAACCGGAGTTCCGGCCAGCAGCCCCACCCGGGACCGTGATCATGGGATGGCTACTGCAAGAACGATAGTGATCCCATGATCACGGCTGGGCCCACCGTCGCACGGGTCACCTGCGTCACAGCAGTCACGTGCTTAACTCTCGGCCAGGCGGTCGCGGGCCCCCGCCACGGCCGCCTGACCGAGGCTGATCCCGCCGTCATTGGGCGGTACCCGGGCGTGCGTGAGCACCCGGAATCCGGACTCCTCCAGCCGGTCCACCACGTAGCCGAGCAGCAGCACGTTCTGGAACACACCACCCGACAGCGCTACGGTGCCCAGCCCGGATGTCTCCCGCAGCGCCGTGCACACCTCAACGATGGCTGCCGCAACCCCGCGGTGGAACCGGGCGGCGATGACCGCGGGCCCCGCACCCGCCAGCAGATCCTCGGCCGCCGCGCGCACCAGATCGGCGCCTCGCACGCGCAACGGGCCAGCGCCGCGCACAGCCAACGGGCCAGCGCCGCGCACAGCCAACGGGCCAGCGCCGCGCACAGCCAACGGGCCAGCGTCGTGTACCTGCAACGGGCCAGCGCCACCCACCTGTAGCGGGCCAGCGCCACCCACCCGTAGCGGGCCAGCGGCCCCGCCGCCACCGGCGCCCGCATCCCCCCCATGCGCCGCACCGGCTGAGCCGACCGGGCCCGGCTCGATGGCGGCCCCGTAGGCGCCGCGCCCAGCTGGGCCGACCGGGCCGGGTTCGATGGCGGCCCGGTAGGCGCCCCGCTCGGCCGGGTCGGCCCACTGCTCAAGCTCGATCGCGGCCTGGCCCTCGTAGTTGATGGCGTCCCGCACCCCCAGCAGGGCCGCGACCGCGTCGAACAGCCGGCCCGCGCTTGAGGTAAGCGGCGCGTTGATCCCCCGCCGGGACATCAGCACCACATCCTGCCAGCGGGCGGCGTTGTGCCTGGCGACCGCGAGGCCGGCCGGCGGCTCCCCTCCGTACGCGGCGTCGAGGTACGCGGCCGCCATCCGCCACGGTTGCCTGATCGCGGCGGCGGCGCCGGGCATGGGCACCGGCTCCAGGTGGGCCGCCCGCTCGAACCCGGTCAGATCCGCGAGCAGGAACTCCCCGCCCCAGATCGTGCCGTCGCCGCCGAACCCGGTGCCGTCGAAGGCCACCCCGATGACCAGGCCCTCCTCCCCGTTGTCGGCCAGGCACGACGCGATGTGCGCGTGGTGATGCTGCACCCCCACCAAGTCCACACCGCCGAGGTCCAGCGCGTATTTGGTGGACAGGTACTCCGGGTGCAGGTCGTACGCCACCACCTCCGGCTCGGTGTCGAACAGCCGCCGGAAATGGTCGATCCCCTCGGTGAACGACCGCAGGGTCTCGAAGTTCTCGAGATCGCCGATGTGATGGGAGACGAACGCCCGGTCCTCCGCTGCCAGGCAGAACGTGTTCTTCAGCTCAGCGCCGCAGGCCAGCACGGGCCGCGGGAGGCGGCCGGCGAGGCGGAGCGGTTCGGGCGCGTAACCGCGTGAGCGGCGCAGCAGGGTTTCCCTGCCCCGCAGCGGCCGCACCACCGAGTCGTCGGTCCGGATGTGGATCGCGCGATCGTGGGTGAGGAAGGCGTCCGCGATGCCGGCCAGCCGCGCCAGCGCGTCGGCGTCGACGTACGCGATCGGCTCATCGGAGACGTTTCCGCTGGTCAGCACGATGGGGCGGCCGACCTCCCCGAGCAGCAGGTGGTGCAGCGGGGTGTACGGAAGCATGATCCCGAGCTGGCGGTTGCCCGGCGCGACCGCGTCGGCGACCGCCGCGCCGGGCCGACGCGGCAGCAGCACCACCGGCCGCCGGGGGCCGGCCAGCAGGGACTCGCCCGTGTCGTCCACCTCGCATAGTTCCCGCGCGGCCGCCACATCGGCGACCATCAGCGCGAACGGCTTATCCTCCCGGTGCTTGCGGGCCCGGAGCGCCGACGCGGCAGCCTGGCCGCCGGCGTCAACGGCAAGGTGATATCCCCCGAGTCCCTTGACCGCCAGCACCTGCCCGCGGGCAAGCAGCTGGGCCGCTGCGGCTATCGGATTTCCCGCCACCTCGGCCCCCCGCGCGTCGAGCAGGCGCAGCCGTGGCCCGCAGGCCGGGCAGCAGACCGGCTGGGCGTGGAACCTGCGGTCCGCCGGATCGTGGTATTCCGCTTCGCACGCAGCGCACATGGCGAAGGGCGCCATGGTGGTCAGCGGACGGTCGTAGGGCACTCCGGTGACGATCGTGAAACGCGGCCCGCAGTTGGTGCAGTTGATGAACGGATATGCATAACGCCTGTCGGCCGGGTCGGCCAGTTCTGCCAGGCATTCGGCACACGTGGCGCCGTCGGCGGAGACCAGTGCCCGGCGGCGGCCGGTGTGATCGCTGGCGACGATCGAGAAACCCCGTGCCCCGTTGGGGGTAATGGCGGCCGCCGTGACCCGGTCCACCCGGGCCAGCGGCGGCGGCTGTGCCTCGAGCAAGCCCAGGAATTCCTTCACGCCGGAGGCCGGGCCTTCCACCTCGGCGAACACGCCATCGACGTCGTTGCCGACCCACCCGGCCAGCCCCAGCCGGGTGGCGAGCGAGTACACGAAGGGGCGGAATCCCACCCCCTGCACCACCCCTTCCACGCGGACGGATGCCCGGACGATGCTGGTCACCCGGCTAGTCTCCCCCTTCCGGTCCCGGCCAGCCAGCGCCCGCCAGCCCCGCACCGCCCGCGGAGCCGTGGCTGGATCCGGCGACCGCGCGTGACGAAGGGACCCGACCGCGTCGACGTCACGCAGTGGAACGCCGTGACCATTCCGCCCCGGCCGCCCGCCAGCCAGGTCGTGGATCTCAGCCAGCTGGAGCGCTGAGCCCAGGCGCCCGCGTCCTGACCAGGAGGACCGGGAACATGGCCGAGCCAGGAGGGGTTTGCATTCGATGTCGCGTGGGCGCCCGCGCCGAGCGCTCCAGCCGCACCACCCGGACGCCACGGCAAACGAGGGACGCCCAGCGGGAAGGACGGCATCTGCCCGGCACAACTCGTCTCCGGAGGAGCACGCGATGAGCACCGGCGCGCGTGAGCGCAATCTGACCATCCCCGAACGGGCACGGGACCTGGCCGTGACCGGCGGCCAGCAGATCATGTCAGGCCTGGAGTGGTGGCTGCTGCGCTCGTCCGAGATACCCACGACCCCGTTCCTGGACCGCGGCGACTTCCCGTGGGCCGACACGCTTGAAAAGCACTGGCACGGCGTCCGCACCGAGCTCGACGCGATCCTGGACCGCCGCGAGGACCTGCCGAACTTCCAGGACATCCTCCGCGATGTCGCCCCCATCAGCCGGGACGACCGCTGGAAGACGTTCTTCTTTTCCGCCTACGGCTACCGCTCGGACGCCAACTGCGCCAGTTGCCCGCACACCGCCGCGCTGCTGGACTCCATCCCCGGCGTGGTGACCGCGTTCTTCTCGATCCTGTCACCGCACAAACACATCCCACCTCATCGTGGCCCTTATCGCGGCGTCGTGCGCTGCCACCTCGGCCTGATGGTGCCCGGCCCGCCGGACGCGTGCGGCATCAGCGTCGGCGGCGAGGTGCGCCACTGGCAGGAGGGCGAGACGATGTTCTTCGACGATGGTTACGAGCATTTCGCGTGGAACGACACCGACAGCACCCGCGTGGTGCTGTTCCTCGACGTGATCCGGCCACTGCGGCGGCCCGCCGCCAACGTCAACAAGGCCCTGCTGCGGGCGATCTCCTGGTCCCCGTTCCTGCGGGACGCCAAGCGCCGACACCAGGCGTGGGAAAAACGGTTCGAGCGCCTGGCAAGGTAGGCGCTATATGAGCAGGCCCGGCGGGCGGGCCGCCAACCGGGCCCGGATCATTCTTTGACTTCGATCCGGCGAGAGCGGGCCTGGGCGGCCTTCGGCACGCGCACAGTGAGAACACCGTCGGTCAGCTGGGCGTGGATCTGCTCCGGGTCGGCGTCGGCGGGCAGGCTGGCGTGGTAGGCGAACTTGCCCTGACGGCGGCGGAGGGTTTTGCCCTCGGCCTCCTCCTTGACCTCCCCGGTGATGCGCAGCTCATGACCGCTCACTTCGACGTCGACGTCATCGCGCTTCATCCCGGGCAACTCGGCACGCACCAGGTAAGCGTCATCTGCCTCTTCGGTTTCCACCGTGGGTACCCACGCGCCCGCGCCGGGCTGGCCGGTCGACTCGAAGAACTGGCCCATGCGTTCCCACAGCTGCCCGAACTCGCCGAACGGATCCCAGAATTCCCTCGGCCAGCCGCCACGCCAGCGTTCCGGCGGTCGGCGGCGGGGGACGGGCATGTTCATCCCTCGATCACCTCCAGTTGCAGCTGCGGCAGCGAACCTCGCTGCGGCCGACGTCGGCCCGCCGGAAGCCCGGCGTACCCGTCCTACAGGGATCCCCTACCGTCAGTTGCTCCGCCTGAAACTGCCGGCCATGGCCATCTCGGGGGTCAGTGACCTGGATTGCGCCTGCGGCGGGCGGTCTCGCGGCGCGGGGGGGGAAACGTCGAATGAATGCCGGGTGACAGCAGCCCGTCTCACTGCGGGCGCTCGCTGGGCACGGCAGCGCCGCCCACCGGCGCCACCGGCCAGGGCCCTTGCAGCCGGTTGCCGCTGGCCCTGCCGACGATGCCTGCGGCACCGCGCCGCCTGGCCCTACCCGCCGGGCCCGGCCGGGCCGCCGAGTCCGGCGATGCCCGGGCCGGCCGGCCCCCGGGCCTCCGCGAGGCCTTCGATCAGGCCGTAGTCGATCGCCTGCTCGACCGTGAGCAGCCGGCCCCGCCTCGCGTCCTCCCGGATCTCGTCCAGCTCGTGCCCGGTGACCTCGGCGAGCCGTTCGTACAGTTCGGCGAGCATCGCGCGCACCTGTTCCTCGTGCACGGCGACGGTCGTCACCGGGCCGTCGAAGCTGACCCTGGGCTCGGACATGGCGAAAAAGGCGTTCGGGTAGGCCCTGCGGTGGCTGGCGGCCGCGAGCACGCACAGCCCGGGGCCGCTTGTCCTCCCGCCCGCGTAGGCGGTCACCGGGACCCGGAGGGTATCGAGCACGCCCACGACGGTCAGCGCTGCCGGCAGGTCGGCATCCAGGTTCTGCAGTTCCAGCCGGATCGGCCCCTCCCCCTCCGCGTCGAGGGTGAGCAGCTGGGCGCAGAGCCGGGTGGCCGACTCGCCGTCGAGGCAGCCGTGGGCCATCACGATGCGCTGGTTCAGCAGCCGTTCGTAGAGCCTGCCCGGCCACTCGCCCGGTTCGACCCATACCTGGACCGGCTGGATCGCCGGGTTGGTGCGGGAAGGCTGCGGGGGCTGGCCAGGCCGCTCCGGTGGCCCAGGCTGCCACGGCGGAAACGGCGGCCGGGGCGGGAACGGGCCAACGCGGTAGGTGATCATCAGCAGGCTTCCTCCTCGTCACTGGGCACGGCCGGTCAGCTCCCCAGCCGCCAGGTGATCTCGCTGCCGATCGCGGCGGCATACCGCTCGAGCGTTGAGGCGCGCACGTCCACGTCCCCGGCCTCCAGCCGGGCGACGGCGGATTGCGACGTGCCCATGCGGGCCGCGACCTCGGTCTGGGACAGCCTGGCCGACCTGCGCTGCTCGGCCAGCTCCCGCACCAGACGGCGGCGTTCGGCGGACATGTGCCGGATGGCCATCTCGCGGAACCCCGGCAGCAGCGGCAATGGCAGCCCGCTGGGCTCACCGGGCTCACCATGTTCCCCCCGTCGGCCCGGCGGGCGCGAGTCGGCATCCATGCCAGATCGCTCCATATGCCGAACGGTATCTCATAAACGAGATCTCCCCCGAGAGTTATCGCTGAGAGCGGACGTGCTCACGGGTTCAGCTGGTCCAACACTCCCGCGGTGCGAGGTGGCCGGTTGGCAACCGGCGCTCAGGCGGACGACACTGGTGAGCATGCGGCTGCTGCTGGAGCGGGAACCGTCGTTGGCGTCACTGGCCGCGTATGCGCAGGAGGCACGGCGAGGCCACGGGCGGCTGGTGCTCGTGGCCGGTGAGGCGGGCGTCGGTAAGTCGGCCCTGGTGGAGCAGTTTCAGTGTGACCTGTCAGATGCGCGCTGGTCCTGGGGGGCATGCGACGGCCTTTTCACCCCGCGGCCGCTCGGGCCGCTGTTTGACCTCGCTGAGCGGCTCGGCGGGGAGTTGCTGGAACTGTGCCGCTCCCGCGCTGCTCGCGAAGAGCTGTTCCGGGCCCTGCTGCACCAGATCAGCGAACCGGGAACGCTGGACGTAGTGGTCGTGGAGGACGTCCACTGGGCCGATGAGGCGACCGTTGACCTGCTGCGCTTCCTTGGCCGGCGGCTGGCGGACGCCGCCGTTCTGCTCATTGCCACCTACCGCGCCGAGGACCTGGCCGCGGGTGACCCGCTGCGCGCCGCCCTTGGTGAGCTGGTCAGGCAGCGGTCGACGCGGCGTATCGAGCTTGCGCCCTTGTCCGCGGACGCGGTGCGGCGCCTGGCCAGTGCAAGCGGGCTTGACGCGGCCGCGCTGTACCGGTTGACGGGCGGCAACCCGTTCTACGTCACAGAAGTGCTCCAGGCGGGGATGAATGAGGTCCCGGCGGCGGCACGCGACGCCGTGCTGGCGCGCGTCGCCCGGCTGAGCGGCCCGTCTCGCGACGTGCTGGACGCCGCGGCACTGATCGGCACCCGCAGTGATCTGCGGCTGGTCGAGTCGGTCACGGCTTGCCCGCCACCGGTCCTCGATGAGGTCCTTGCGTCCGGGCTGCTCGCCGAGGATGGCAGCTGGCTGAGGTTCCGCCACGAGATCGCCCGGCTGGCGGTGGAACAGGCGATCGCGGCGCACCGCCGCCGCGCCCTCCACGCCCGGATCCTGGCTGCACTGGAGGCCGCCGGCTGTGACGACGATGCGCAAATGGCCTTCCACGCAGAGGGGGCGGGGGACGGCCGGGCCGCCTTGCGCTATGCCACAGCGGCGGCGTGGCGGGCGGCCGAGCTGGCCTCACACCGTGAGGCAGCGGCGCAGTTCGGGCGGGCCCTGCGGTTCGCGGCCGGGACAGCCCCGGCGACGGCCGCCAGTCTGTGGGACGGGCTCGCATACGAAGCGGGACTGCTCGATCGATGGCAGGACGCCGCCGACGCCGGTGAGCATGCGCTCGCGCTGTGGCGCCGGACCAGTGACCGAATGCGCGAAAGCGCCACCCTCACCCAGCTCTCCCATGCGAAGTGGCGATCGTGCCGCGGCCATGAAGCGGCAGCCGCGGCCGAGGCCGCGGTCGCGATCCTGGAGCCGGTCGGGCCCAGCACCGAGCTGGCCTGGGCGTACGCCAGGCTTGCCGGCCTTCAGATGGAACACGGGCTGGTCGATGCCTCGATCGCACTCTCGAGGCGGGCACAGGCACTGGCCGAATCGCTCAACGTGCCCGAGGTACTCAGTTACGCGCTCAACACCGAGGGCTGCGCCGCCGCTGCCCTGGGCAGAGACTGGGCTGCCCCGATGTACCGGGCCATGGAGATCGCCGTTTCCGGAGGCTTGCAGGCACAGGCGGGCCGCGCCTACGCGAATCTGCATGCCATCTACTGCGGTCAGCGGCGGTTCGGCGAAGCCGAGCGGTGTTTCGCGGAAGGCGTCGCCTATTGCGACGAGCACGACATCGGCGCCTACAGCATCTGTCTGCGGGGTGAACGAGTCGGCGCCCTGGAGAAGATGGGCCGGTGGGAGGAGTCGGCGTCGCTGAGCGAGGAACTGCTCACGCGTAGCGGCGCCTCACCGGTCAACCGGATCAATCCGCTCACCGGCCTTGGCAAGGTGCGGGCGCGGCAGGGCGCGCCCGGCTGCTGGGACTGTCTCGATGAAGCAGCGGCAGCCGCGGACGGGACCAGTGAGCCGAGGGCCATCCTGCGCGCGCGACTGGCCCGCGCCGAGGCGTACTGGCTGGAGGGCCAGCCGGAGTCGGCCGCCTGCGAAGCAGGGCTGGCCGACGACGTCTGCACCCCGTGCGACGCCTGGGACCGCGGAGCGGTTGCGGCCTGGCTGAGGCGCACCGGTTCGCGGCGCCCACCTCGCGGTGACCTCGCCGAGCCCTACCGTCTGCAGGCGGCGGGCGACTGGGACGCAGCCGCCCGGCTGTGGACCGGCCTGGGCTGCCCGTACGAGGCCGCGCTGGCGCAGTACGACGCGCCCCAGGAGGCTGCGTTGCGCGAGGCTCTGAAGATCTTCACTGACCTCGGCGCATCCGCCGCCGCGCAGATCACCCGGCAGAAGATGCGCCTGCTCGGCATCCGGTCGATCCCCACCGGGCCGCGAACCGCCACCCGTGCTCATCCGCTCGGGCTCACTCGGCGCGAGCGTGAGGTTCTCGACCTGATCTGCGCCGGGCACACCAACGCCCAGATCGCCGCGAAGCTGTTCATCTCCACCAAGACCGTCGACCATCACGTCTCCGCCGTGCTGTCGAAACTGGATGCCCCGACCCGTAACGCCGCCGCCGCGCATGCTGCCCGGCTTGGGCTGGCCGGCGCCGCCAAGATCTAGGGAGCGCAGAGGGAAAACTGGGGAACCATCCCGATCCCGGACCCGCGCCAGCCGCCATACGGTCGCCTTGAACTCATCCCGAGCCGAAGGAGACCGCCATGAACGTCATTCAGCACATCCGCCGTTTCGCTGGCGTCCTGGCCGGGCTGGCCGCTGTCCTGCTGGCATGCGGCGCCACACCCGCGTTCGCCGTGCCGCCGCCACCCGAGCCCAGCGGACCGGCCACGTCCCCGGTCGTGGTCCACACCACCGTCGCCGGGGGCATGCCCGGCTGGCAGATCACCCTCATCGCCGTCGCGGCTGCCCTGCTCGCGGCCACGGTGGCGGTACTGGCAGACCGGGCACGAGCCAGCCGGAAAGCAACCACTGCGGCCGCCTGAACCACGCTGGAAAAGCAGGTGCCGCCAGCCTGCACCTTGGTGCCAGGCGTGCCGTCTGCGGCCGTGGACACCAGGTGGACATTCTCACCTGATCAAGGCGAGGTGCTTCAGCGACGGGTCGCCTACTGCCGCAGCCCTTCCGGGGTGCCACGGTCGGCGGCCAGCACCGCCTTGAGCGCGGCCACGCCGCCCCGCCTGGCATCCAGGTGGCGGTCGGCCAGCTCGAACTGGGCCCGGGCGTCGCCCGCGAAGGCGGCCGCGCACCGTTCCGGCTCGACGTTGGCAAGCGCCAGGATGGCACCGGCCGCCCCCATCGGCCCGGCCAGGGCCAGCACGGCGGACGAGCCGACATAGGTCGCGCCCGGGTAGTGGGCCAGCTCGTCCAGCAGCCGGTCTGGATCGCCGGAGGAATCCTTGACCCCGGCCACCGGCAGGCCGGCCAGGGCGTCCACCGGGATTCCGGGCGCGGACACCAGCGGGTAGTGGTACGCGAGCACGGGCCGCCGGCCCGCCGCGCCGGCCACGGCCTTGTAGTACCCGGCGAGGTCGCGGCTTCCTGGTGGCGGGAAGGCAAGCACCGCGTCGGCGCCCGCCCGCACCGCGTCCCCCGTGAGCGCGGCGGCCTGCCGCGCGGACGGCGCTCCGGTGCCCGCGATGACCGGGGTGCCCCGCGGCACCGCGTCCCGCACGGCCTCGATCAGCGCGACGCGCTCCGGCCCGGTCAGCGTGGCCGCCTCTCCAGTGGAGCCACACACCACCACCGCCTGCATGCCGCGCGCGACCAGGTCACCCGCGAGCTTGCCGGTGGCGCCGGGATCGACCTCGCCGTCGTCGCCGAAGATGGTCACCAGCGCGACCCCGACGCCGCGGAACGGCTCGGTCGTGGCGCCGCCTGCGCCACCCGGGATGCCAGATGATTCCTTCACGCCTGCGTCCTCCACGTTCGGCCGTGCGGCACTCCTCCCGATCGTAACCACCGCTCTCCTGACGGCCAGTGCGGGCGGCAGGTGACGTGCCCGCCGGGGCTGGCAGGATAGTGCCACGGCAGAGCCAGGATGGCGGCGGCGAGGGGTGGCGGCATGGTGGTGCGGTGGGGAGTCATGGGTACGGCCGGCATCGCGCGCAGGAACTTCCTGCCCGCGGTCCGCGAGGCGGGCGGCGAGGCAGCCGCCGTGGCGGGCCGCGACGCCGAGCGGACGGCCAAATGGGCACGTGACAACGGCATCGGCCGGCCCGTCGTCGGCTACCAGAGCCTGATCGACGACCCCGGGCTGGACGCGCTGTACATCCCGTTGCCGAACGGGCTGCACGCGGAGTGGACGATCCGGGCGCTGCGGGCCGGCAAGCCGGTGCTGTGCGAGAAGCCGCTGACGGCCACGCTGGCCGAGGCCGAACAGGTACTTGCCGTGGCCCGTGAGACCGGCGTCCCGCTGTGGGAGGCGTTCGTCTTCCCCTTCCACGACCAGATGAACCGGGTCACCGCGCTGCTGGCCGCCGGCGTGATCGGTGAGCTGCTGGAGATCCAGTCGTGCTTCCATTTCGCCATGACCCACCCGGAGGGCAACATCAGGATGTCGGCTGCCCTGGCCGGCGGGGCGCTCAACGACGTCGGCTGTTACCCGGTCCGGCTCGCCCGCGACCTGTTCGGCGCCGAGCACACCAGCTCCTGGGCCGCCGCCGTGTACGACCCCGGCGGAGTGGACGTGGCCACCTGGGGGTGCCTCGGTTTTCCCGGCGGCCGCCGCCTGCTGCTGTCATGCGGCTTCCAACAGGCCCAGGACACGTTCAGCAGGCTGATGGGGACCGCCGGCCAGATCAACCTCACCAACCCGTTCCACCCCACCCCGCAGGACCGGTTCGAGGTCTGCGCAGAGGGCCGCGAGGCGGCCATCCACCCGGCCGCCGGGCCCAACGAGCACTCGTTCACGCCGGCGGTAAGCCATATCCAGGCCGTCGTCAGCGGGCAGGAGCAGCCCCGGCTGCTCGCGGTGGATACCTCGCTCGGTTCCGCCCGCGCACTGCACGACCTCGCGGGCAGCGCCGCCGCACACGCGGCCTGACCGCCGCCGCACACGCGGCCTGGCCGCCGACGTTACCGCCCGCCGGCTCCCGGCTCATGAGCCATGGGTCCCTGGCCGCGGCCGAAGACCGGCTTCAGTGCGAAATACACCTCGCGGTACAGCCGGTAGGCGTCCTCGTAGGCGTCGCGGTTTTCCGCGTTCGGCTGATGCTCGTCCGGCTCGAACGTCACGAAGGATGCCACTGCCTGGCCGATGCCCGGGCACTCCCCCGAGCCGACGGCAGCGATGATCGCGGCTCCCGCGGCGGTGGTCTCGACGTTCCTGGGCACGCGGACCGGTAGCCCGGTCACATCGGCCTTGATCTGGCGCCAGAGCGGCCCCTTAGCTCCCCCTCCGACGATCGTGATGCGGTGAACTCCGAGACCGGCGCCGCGCATTGCTTCCAGCACGTCGCGGAGGGCGAAGGCGCTCCCTTCAAGGAGCGCCCGGAGCAGATGGGCCCGCGTGTGCGCGAGTGAAAGGCCGTAGAACACCCCCCGGGCCGCGCCGTTCCATTCCGGGGCCATCGCCCCCTGCAGACACGGAAGGAAAACGAGCCCTTCGGAGCCCGGCGCGATCCGGGCCGCTGCCTGGGTCAGCAGGTCATAGGCGTCACCGGCGCCGCGCGCTTCGGCCTCCTTCTCACCGATCCCGAACTCGTCACGCCACCACCTCAGGCTCCCGCCGGAGACGAATCCCGGGTTCTCGAGCAGCCACCCGCCGGGATCGGCGTGCGGGTGGCACTCGACAAGCATCGTCGGGTCCTCGCTGGGCCGCCCGCACGCCGCGCACACCGGCTCGGCCGTGCCCACGACGTCGCAGACCTCGCCTGCCGTGTACACGCCGGCCCCGAGCGTCGCCGCCATCTCGTCCCCGCACCCCAGAACCACCATGGTGTCCGGGGACAGGCCGGTGGCATCCGCGAAGGCCGCGTCTACCTTGCCCGTTGGCTGGATGCTCGGGGCGAGCTCGGGAAGCAGGCCCGGGTCGAGGCCGACGAGATCCAGCACGGGCTGGGACCAGGTGAGGGACCGCGGGTCGAGGAGGGCCAGCGACGACGCGTTCGAGAAGTCGACGGCGAGCACACCCGCCGCCTTGGCGGCGACATACGATCCCGGCGGCATGACCCGGGCGGCCTGGGCGAAAATCTCTGGCTCCTGCTCCCGGACCCACATCGCCTTGAACGCGGCATGGGATGAGTCGAGGTTCACCCCAACGTGGTGGTAGAAATCCGCGGGCGAGATCTGCTCAGCGAGCGCGGCTGCCTCCGCCTCCGCCCGGCGGTCCATCCAGATCAGCGCCGGGCGCAGCGGCCGGCCCCTGGAGTCGCAAATCACGATCCCGTCGAGCTGTGAGCCGAAGGACAGCGCCTTCACCGCGGACGGCCCCCCCGGGACCGTCTTCACCAGCCTGGCGATCGTGGCATGCAGCGCCCGGGTCCAGTCCTCCGGGTCCTGCTCCGCCCAGGCGGGCCGGGGGAACGCCAGCCGGTGCGGTTCGTACGCGGAAGCAACGAGCGTCCCGTCGACCGAGTACAGGGCAGCGTTCGTCCCCTGGCTCCCTACATCGCAGCCAATGACGTACGGGCCGCTCACGGCAGGATGACCATCTTCAGGCCAGCGCCGGAGCGGATCGTGTCGAAGGCCTCGGCGATCTGCGCCAGGGGGAAGCGGTGGGTGACCACCGCGCCGAGCTCGTCCCGGCGGCGGTTCAGGTAGTCCATGGTCAGCCGGTACTGCCGACGGGTCGCCCCGTAGGCGCCGAGCACCGTGAGCTCCTTGTAGTGGAGCTGGTTGATGTCGAGCGCGCTGATCGGGTCGTGTTTCGGAAGGCCCGCGAAGTACACGACCCGCGCCCGCTTGGCAGCGATCTCCAGGGCTGCCTGCTGGGCCTGTTTCGAGGGAGCGGCCACGCTCACGCGTTCGGCTCCGCTGCCGCCCGTGCGGCTCAGTGCCTCGGCCACGCCATTGTCTTCGCCGGCCACCCACGCGTCGTCCACGAAGGCCCCCACCACCCGGAGGGCGAGCTCGAGGCGCTGGCGGTTGACGTCGGTGAGGAGAACGCGGCCGGCTCCCCGATCCCGGGCCATCACCGCCTGCCAGCATCCGATCGGGCCGGCACCCATGATCACGACGGTGTCGCCGAGGCCCACGTCGAGCTGCTCGATGCCGTTCAGCGCGCAGGCGAACGGGTCGGCCACGGTGGCGAGGTCGGGCGAGAGGTCCGGGGGGAGGGGGATCAGGTTCTTGGTCGCGATGGGCGGGACGGCGGCGTATTCCGCGTAAGCCCCGGGGAACGGGTCGTAGCCGTAGAGGAGGTGGTGGTCACAGAGGTTCTGGAAGCCGTCCGCGCACCACCGGCAGTCACCGCAGGTGAGGATCGACCCGAGGAACACGCGGTCACCCTCCTTGATCCCCGCGGGAAGGACCGCACGGGGGCCGACCTGCTCGAGGATTCCCACCGGCTCATGGCCGAGGATCCACGGCGCCGGGGCCCGGGGATCGCCGTTGAAGAACGTCCTGGCGTCGGTGCCACAGATGCCGCAGGCCTCGACGCGAAGGATCGCGCCGCCCGGATCCAGGGTGGGATCGGCGGCCTCGCGGACTTCGGCGGCGTCGACGCCCGTCATGAATGCCGCTTTCATGCGCCCACTCCCGGGATCAGCTCGTCCTCGAGCGCCTGAGCTGCCTTGTCCGCGGTCCACCGCTCGCGGATCACCCTCGACAGCGCCCGGGTGATGGCCTCGGGCGAGGCGTGCATGAAGATGTTCCGGCCAACCGAGCAGCCGACCGCCCCCGTGGCCATGGCCGCCTCCATCCGCCCGAGCAGCTGATGATCCTTCAGGCGAGAGCCGCCGGCGAGCACCACCGGCACCCCGTTGGCGGCCTCCACCAGCCGGCCGAACGCGTCCGCGTCTCCCGGCCAGTTCGTCTTCACGATGTCGGCGCCGAGCTCCGCACAGAGGCGGACGTTGCGCTGGAGGTACTCGAAGCCGTACTGCTCGGTGAGCTCCTCGACCGAGGCGTAGGTCGTAGGGAACTCGGCCTCGGCAATGAGTGGCATGCCGAGCGACGCGCATTCGCGTCCCACCCCGGCCAGCGTGCGGATCATGCCGGGCTCGCCGTCGCCACCAAGGGCGGTGAACAGAACGACAGCGTCGGCGCCCAGGCGCGCCGCCTCCTCCACCTCGGCGACCTGCA
>DASYQM010000220.1:0-3725 GCA_036005525.1 Streptosporangiaceae bacterium | reverse complement strand
GGGCCGGGCCGTGTGCCCCGGCCTCCCCGCTTGCGTTGCTGCCCGTAGTCCCACCAGCTTCCGCACTATGGTCGCGGTGCGATTATCGCAGCAGGAGCAGCCACACCACTGCCACGGCACGGGCAAGATTGATGACGGCCGTTTTCGGGCGGCCCGGGGCGTTCTTCACGTCGTGGGCGTTGACCAGCTGCACCGCCAGGCCGGCCGCTTCCAGCAGGTAGAAAAACGGGCGCCAGTAATCGCTAGCCGACTCGATCGTGACCCTCTCGATCCCCTCGGCCGCCAGCTGCCCGCCCAGCTCGATGACCGCGTTCGTGGTGGCATCCACATCCCATACCCGGGTGCGCCGCCTGCCAGGACGGGACAGATGCGGTACCCGGGTGCACACCATCCCCGGCGCCTTGGCCACATCGACCGCCGCGACCCGCTCAACAACCTGCTCGTACTCCTCGTCCTCGATCTCCTGCGGCTCCCTCACACCAGCCACCTCCTCACGCCATCGGGGACACACGGCGAGATGCCCGGGGGCCTCGGCCGGGAACCGAAATTCTGGCCGGCGTGCTCGAAGCACAGTGCGCGACCCATCAAGGTCAAGGCCCCGGCGCCAGACTCTTATACGGGCTCAGGTACCAGGTTGCGTTCGGCGTCGGCGGGCAGCCCGTCCCAAATTTTCACGTCGGCGCGGCGTCCCCTGCAGGGATACCAGGACTCTTATGAGCAGCCTATGAGGGTGTTTGTCAAGCGGCGTGTTTCCGGTGCCGGGCGTCGCTGGCTGGCCCGGGGGAGGTATGCCGCCGGGCTGGAGTTCTTGCAGGGTGGGCGGTGGCGGGCCGGGGTGCCGTGGCCCTGGTCCTCCGGCTCTACCTAGCTTCCAAACGGGCTTGTGGTCCCGACAGCCTTCATTCGAGCTTGCGGAGGGGCGGGGCTGCTCACGCTCATAAGCAGGTTTCACCCGAGGTCGGTGCGAGCTTTGCCCCTGGCCGTGGGTGCGCGCCCACGGCGGTCATGCGGCGCGGGCAGTCACCTCCTGGCCGGGGCGACGGCGCCCGGCGGCGATGTCGGCGTCCCAGGGGATGCGGCGGGTGATGATGGCGTGGATCTGGCGGAGCAGCGCGGCGGCGATCGCGGCACGGGCCTGCTGGTCGGTGAGCTGGTCTTCGGCTCGGCCGGTCAGGCTGACGTGCCGGGCGGCGTAGACCCGGTTGTGGCGCAGCGCGCTCCAGACCGCGCGCCAGGCGGCCATCCGCAGCGCGGGCCGGCCGCGGCGGGAGATGCCGGCCTGGCCGGCGTGGTTGCCGCTGGAGTTTTCGCATGGCGCCAAGCCGGCGTGCTTGACCATCACGCGGGCGGCGGGAAACCGGGACGGGTCGCCGGTCTCGGCCAGGATCGCCGCGACCTGCAACGCTGACACCCCGGGGATCGACCCGGCTATCTCCAGCACTCCCATCGCCTCCAGGGCCTGCAGCATCCTGGCATTGACGTCGGCCAGTTCGCCGCGGACCGTCCTCCAGTCGCCCAGCACCGAGAAGGCGCGCTCGAGTGCGCCCGGCCGCTGGGCAGCCACCCGGGCGGGATTGGCCAGCGCCGCGTAGACCGCGGCGGCGATCCGCTGGCAGATCCGCCTGGCTCCCCAGGCACCCAGCCCGCCGCGGGCTGCCGCAGTGAAGCTGTCCCGGCCCATGGCGTGCACCGCACCCAGGTCGCCGTCACCGCGCTCGAGCGCAACCTGCAGGCACGCCAGCCACGTCGCCGACTCCAGCGGCTCAGCTGCCGCCGACAGCACCGCCGGCCAGGCGACTTCCAGCAGGTCCCGCAGCTGCTGGATGCACATCGTGGAGGAATCGATCAGCCGGGACCGGCGGGCGCCGAGGTGACGCAGCCGCGCCCACCCCTGATCCGCCTGCTCAGGCAGGTAGCAGTGCAGCTGGGCCGCCAGGCGGGCGATCAGGACCGCGTCACGGTCGTCGCTCTTGCCGCGGGTGTAATCCTCGGCCTCCCGGCCCCGGGCCACCACCAGCGGCTGCACGCACACCATCGGGATGCCCCGCTCCGCGGCCAGCTGGGCGATCACCATCCACCGGTGCCCCGTCGGCTCGCACGCCACTGTGATCCCCGCGAACCCCGCTGAACGTGCCTTGCGCAGCGCCCGGTCCAGCAGCTCACCCAGCTTCCACGAGCACCGGGGCCGCCACCGCGCCAGCACCCGCGAATCATGATCAGCCAGGACAGCAGCCTGCCGCGACTGGGCCAGGTCAATACCCAGGATCGCGTGATCACGCGGCAGCACCGCCCGCAACGCCGCCAGCCTGGCGTTACGGTTGCGGTCACCCCGCGACAGGCCGTTGTTACCCTGGTCCATGGACGTCCTCCTCGTGTGCTGGGATACCAAGCCCGTCATCACACCAGGAGGACGTCTTGGTGATCAACCCTCAACCGCTACGAGGAGTTACTAGGTCACGCCCAGCAGGTCAGGTGGTGTCCGGGGGCGGCCGGCGAATCGTTGTCAGGCCAGCACGGGTGCGGCAGCCGAATAGCGGGCCAGACCGTCCCCAGGAGCTGGGGAGCGTTAGCCGGCCGGCGGGCGCAGGTGGGGATAGACCTCGCGGGCGGCGTAACGCTTGAGACAGCGGATGATTTCCTTCTCCGGCAGGCCTTCTTGGGCGCGCCGGCCGGCGTAGGCGCGGGTGGGCGGGTGGGAGCTCAGCCGGGTGATCACGATCCGGTAGAGGGCGTGGTTGGCCTGGCGGTCGCCGCCGGGGTTGAGGCGGTAGCGGGTGATCTTCCCTGAGGATGCTGAGAGGGGGGCGGTGGCGCACGGGTGCGCCCAGGCGGCCTCCGAACGCAGCCGCCCGGGATGGTCGCCAGCTGCGGCCAGCAGCATGGCCGCGGTGCCGGAGGCCCGGCGCCGTAGAGCGCGAGCAGGGCCGGGGCGCGGGCAGTCACTAGGGGAACGATGAACTCATCGAGGCGCTCGAGCTGGCCGTCGCCGAACCGGGCTCGCCGGCCCAGCTCACGCAGCGCGATCGCCGTGGCATAACCGACCGTAGCGCCGGGGCGGGGCCGCAGCGAGGCCAGCTCGGCGACCAGGTCAGCCGGGGTATGCCTGGCGAGCCGGGCCCGCAGGTCGCCGGGGCCGGTCACGATCAGCGCCCGGGCCTGGCTGATGGTCTGAGTCCGCCCGGCGCGCGCACTGCGCCTGGGCGGCCATCAGCGCCCGGATCGCCTCCACCGCACCGTCGCGGCCCTTCGGCGCGCCGGCTGCCCGGCCGGACTGGGCCGCCCGGGCGGCGCTGACCGCATCCAGCGGATCGGACTTACCTGCCCGGCGCCGGTCCTGGCGGCCGGAGCGATCCACCTCCACCACCCGCACACCAGCCGCGGCGATGTGGCGGGCCAGGCCGGCGCCGTAGCTACCGGTCCCTTCGATCGGCCAGGCACACGGTCCCGAACCCGCCCAGCCACGCCAGCAGGCCGGCATATCCGGCCGGGGTGGCCGGGAACTCCCGGACACCGGGCAGCCCGCCGACCGGATCGGGCGCCGCTGCGACATGCACGTTAGCGTGGGTGTCCACGCCGCCAGTAACGGCACGTGCCTGCGATGGCCAGCGTCATCCCCTTCTGCGGTTGACCGATGGCACGCACCCGCTGGCCACCGGACCCTGAGAACCCCGGCCTCTTACCCAGGCCAGGCAGATCAGACCGGCACCACCGGTGGGTGCCAAAAA
>DASYQM010000219.1:0-2569 GCA_036005525.1 Streptosporangiaceae bacterium | reverse complement strand
GTGGTAAGGAACCTGGATAACGCTCATCCCGTCACCCTAAACGCGAGGTACCAGAAAGCCCGGACATGAGCCGCTCTCAGGCCGCCCTCTATGCCGCATAGGGCGCGCTAGGTCGAGTGGGATCTAACCGGCGGCCGGGTCGATCGTTCGCATCAGCGACGGGTGCCTGGCCCGACTACGACCTCCAGACCAGTCCCGCCACCGGCTGCGTCGGGAGTGCTGAGTGATGGAGAAGGTCATGGAGAACGCGCGCCGAGCCGCCGATCTGGGCGGCTCTGGAGCGCGGACTCTTCTGTGGTCGTGGCCGCAGGTAACTAACATTGTGTCGCGTCGGTGAGCTGCACGTGCTCAAGATCACTGTCCTGGTTCGTGCGGTCCGGCAGGCCACTCACTGTGAGTCGGTCCCGGACAGCAAGGCATTCTTCTTTAACGGCTGCGCTGCTTTGCCTGCGCCGGTAGGTGCGCCGTTTACTGGCCGGTGACTCCTTTTGCGGCGTGGAAGGCCTCGAGTGCCTCGCCGGGGGTGTCGTAGTAGGCGCCGGGGCCGAGGGCTGCGCTGATGCCGTAGCGGTCGAGCTGCTCGCGCACCGGGCTGTGGACGGTGCTGACGGCGAAGCGGATGTGCCGTTTGCGGAGGTGTTCGATGACGCGGGTGAGGACCGCCGCCGCGGTGTAGTCGACGTCGCCGATGGCCGCGCCGTCGAGAACCAGCCACCGCAGCGGGCTTCCGTGCGCGGTGAGGGCTGCGACGTCGTCGAGGAGGCGGGAGGCGTTGGCGTAGTAGAGGCTGGTGCCGAACCGGTAGACCACCAGCCCTTCCTCGGTGCGCGCGCCGGGCAGGACCGGGGCCGGCTGCCAGTGCCCGGCCGGTGACTTCACCAGCACGCCGTTGCGCGGGTTGTAGCTGTAGCGCAGGTGGTCGATGACCGAGGCGACGACGGCAAGCACGATGCCTTGCTCGACCCCAAGGACCACGACCGCGGCGGCCGTGAGCAGGGCGATGGCGAACTCGTGGCGCCGGCAGGCCAGGATGCGCCGCATCCCGCCGATGTCGATGAGCTCGATGGCGATGAGGAAGACCACCGCCGCCAGGGCGGCGTCCGGCAGGTAGGCGAGCGGCCCGGTGAGCAGGAGGAGGACAATCAGCACCAGCACGGCGGTCGTGAGCTGGGCCAGCTGGCTGCGCCCGCCCGCGCTGTCGACCATCTGTGTCTTGGTCGGGCTGCCGTTGACGACGAAGGTGCCAGACAACGCGGCGGCCACGTTGGCGGCGCCCAGGCCGACCAGGTCGGTGTCCTGGCTGAACGGCTCCTCGTACTTCACGGCGTAGGCGCGTGAGGTCGCCGCACTCTGGGCCAGGATGACCACGAACATCGACACTGCGGCGCCGAGCAGCGCGGCGGCGTCGTGCCAGCCGAGCGCGGGCAGCCCCAGGTGCGGCAGCCCACGCGGGACCGGCCCGACAACGGGCACGCCGCGCCCCGCCAGATCCGCCGCCCAGCTCACGCTGATCGCGGCGATCACCGCGATCAGCAGGCCCGGGATCTTGCGGTTGACCGCCCGGGCGGCCAGCACGATCACGATGACCCCGGCCGACACTGCCAGATCTGCCCCGTGTGCCTGTGGGAGCGCGCGCACGATGTCCACGAGCTTGGTCACGGTGTTCTTGCCTGCGGCAGTCACCCCGAGCATGTCGGGGAGCTGGCCCGCCGCCACCTGGATACCGACGCCGGTGAGGAATCCGACCAGCACGGTGCGGGACAGGAAGTTCGCCAGGAACCCGAGCCTGGCCAGCCGGGCAAACAGCAGCATCCCGCCGGCCAGCAAGGCCGCGAGCCCGGCCAGCCGGACATATCGCTCCGACCCGGCGACCGCGAGCCCGGCGAGGGCCGCGGCGAGTATGACGGCGGTGGCGGAATCCGCAGCCACCACCAGGTGGCGCGACGAACCGAGAACGGCGAACACGGCCATCGGCAACAGCAGCGTGTACAGGCCCGTCACCACCGGCATCCCAGCGATCTCCGCGTACCCGAGAACCACAGGGATGCTCACGGCGGCCAAGCCGATACCGGCAACCACGTCCACCGTGATGTGAGACCAGTGCACGGGCAGCAGCCCACCCATCACCGGCAACGCCCGCAGCCGTGCTCGCAGAGAGCGCCCACCCGAATCCGGCACCATCGCCTCCCTGCTGCCGTGGCCATGCCGGGCCGACTGCGCGTCTTGCTGCCGCCACGGCGCTCGAAGGCACGCTTGACAGCAGCCGCCGTAGCCAGCTTTGGCCGCGCTGTCTTACCTGCTGGCTGGGGCCGCCAGCGATGTAGTTCGTCTGCCAGCCATCATGCGTTCACTTGTCGTTCATTTCCAGGTCGGCGGCGCGTTGCCTGAGCTGGATAGTTTCCGCGCAGCACAGGAACGCGGCCGGCGTGGCTTGAGGCGGGCGCCTGAGTGGTGGGGGTATGCCGTGGCCGAGACGCGGTCCAGAGACCTGCTCGCTGCGCTGGATGAGGTCTCGCTGAGCAGGTTCCATCTGCGGGCGGTGCTGGTGTCGGGGATGGGGTTTTTCACC
>DASYQM010000218.1:0-8834 GCA_036005525.1 Streptosporangiaceae bacterium | reverse complement strand
GGGCGGGCCGCCGAAGGCGTGCGGGCGCGGGAGCCGGGTGGCTGCCCGCGGGCGGGCGGCCAGCAGGGCCAGCGCCGCGAACGCAGCTACTTCGACCACGCCGGCGGCGATCCCGGCCGTAGTGCGGACCTCTTTGAATCCGAACAGGCCGGCCCACACCGACAGCAGATAGCCACCCAGTGTCGCCAGGGCAAACACCGCCCCGACCGCGGCGGCCAGCCGGCTTCCCGTGACAAGAACCACGGCGCCCACGATGAAGCCCACGATGACCTGCAGCAGGAACAATCCGCCGATGGCCGGGATCGACCGGTAGCCCGTCAGGTACAGGTCCAGGTGGATCGCGGCCGCGGCGATGAGCAGCCCGGCACCGGTTACCCGGAGCCCGGCGGTGATGGCGCGGCCCGCCCAGCCCGGCCGCCCCTGCGGACCGGGCTGGCTGCCTGTGCGGCGGCCATCCACCGCGGCTACGCCGACGCTGCGGCTCGAGCTGTCAGTAGGCATTGCCGCCCCCACCAGAGCCGCCAGACGATCCGGCAGGCGCCGCTGACCCATTCGCGGTGACCTCATGCCACACGCCACCGAACACGTTGAGGCCGTTTCCCTTGGCCTGGCCCGGGGCGTTATCGACGGTATAGCTGTACAGCGGGTGCCCGTCGTAGGTGGCCTGGGTGGAGCCATCGGGGCGGGTGATGGTGCCGAGCTTGCCACTCACGCCTTGCCCGGCCTTCACGGGCCCGGTTACCGGGGGCCAGATCTGAGCGCAGGACCCCTTGCATTTCGACGCGGTGGTCGTGTCCGGGGCGAACGAGTACAGGGTGAACCCCCGGCCATTGGTGACCACGGTCACGCCGCCGATTGTCGCGGTCTTCAGCGCGGCGCTGGACGGCGTGCCGCTCCCCGCGCTCGTGCTGGAAGGCGAGCTTGAGCACGCCGCAGCGCTCACGGCGACCGCGGCCACCCCGGCTGCGGCTAGCAACCTGATCCGCACAGATGTCTCCCTTGCGCCGTTCCCAGTGCCGACAGTGAAGTAGGACATTGGTTTTCTCCTCCCGGTTCTGGCCGTTAGCTGGCGGGCATCGCTACGGTTACCCGTGCCAGGTGCCGCTGCTCGGCGGCTGTCTACCGGTGATTGTCATGCGGGCCGGATCGTGCTCGTATCCGCCGCTGCACAGTGCAAGTGGCCAGTCTGCGGGCTTGTCGCCAGTAAGCTCCTTTGCACCCGCGGTCCGGGGACATGGTTGAGCCCCGCCGTGCCGCGGGCACCAGAACCAGGACGCTGCATCCGGGCCCGCGAAGATCGAGGGCGGGCCTGCTGTCCGCGGCCTGAGCGCGCTGGCCGCCGCCATCTGCACGGCTCTGGGTACGCCGCTGATCGCCGCCACCAGGCTGCGCGGCGGGAACGCGAACGCCGCCCGCGGCACGGTTAGCTTCGCCGCCGAGGTCGTCGGCGCGGCCCGGGCCGCGGATGCTCCGCGCTGGTCATCGTGCTGGCGGACTCGGCGACCTACTGCGGCGAGGTCCACCGGGTTGGCGCCCGGTTCTTGGTCGCAGTAAACACCGACCGAAGAGCGCCGCGGTCATCGTCGCGATCAGCCAGCAGGCCTGGAAGCGGTCCGCTACTCGGGCGCGATCTGGGACGATCAGCTCCGCTGCCGGTCTCTGACGCTTACATTAGACCGCCGAGGTGCCGAACACGGCGTGCACCATGAAGAGCCAGGCGATCACTGCCGGCTGATCGTCCGCCGGTCCGCGACCTGAATAAGCGGGCAGCAGCCCGGCAAGCCGAGCTGTTTCCCGTCTGGCGCTACCACGCGGTCTTCACCGATTCGCCTTTCGAGCCGGTCCAGGCCGAAGGCCAGCACCGCCATCAGGCGATCATCGAATCTTCGTCGATGTGACCGACGGGCCGCTCGCCCACCTGCCGGCGGGTTCTTTCCGGCCAATGTGGCCTGGCTGGTTTGCGCTGTGATTAGGCATAACCCGCCGGGGCCCTGGCCGACCTACCCAAACGCCAAGGCCCGTGGCGCCACATCCGCCGCGACCTGATCGACGTGGCGCTACCTTCACCTGACAGGGCGGCGGCCACATCACGCTGCACCTGCCCAAGGATGGCACCGCGGACGCCAGTGGATGAACCTGTTCGCCGCCGTCTGCGGGTCGCCCCGCCCCCCGGCCTGACCAGTCAAGACCCGGTCACCGTACCCGAAGGCCCATCGGCCACCCCAGCCCCTGACCCAACCTGCAAATTCGGACAAGCCGCAAGTGTCGGTTGACAGCAAGACAGGTGAGCGGCAAGGCAGCCACGGGCTGATCGTAATCGAGACATGGAGACATCATTACCGCCGGTCCACGAATTAGCCGGCGGATCGAGGCTTACTAGCGCTGATGTCGCGCAGCATGTCGGTGACTCCAGCTCCCGCCCCACCAGGTCCACAGCCGATTCCAGTGCCGTGAAAACCCGGGTTGCTTTTGCTTGAGCAGTCTGCGCACGTATTCCATGTTTTCCGCGCTCTGCTCAGAGTTAACTGTCGCCATCGTCATTCCTGGCTGATTGTCACCCTTGAGGCGAGGCGCCGGATGGCGCGCCGCTCGTCCGCTGTGGTACCTCCCCATACACCATCGGTAACTCCGTGGTCCAGCGCCCAGGCCAGGCACTGGGTCTGCGCCGGGCAGGCCCGGCAGATCCGTTTCGCCTCGTCAATGTGGCGCAGCGCGGGTCCGGTCGTGCCGACCGGGAAGAACAAGTCCGGATCGGCGTCGCGGCAAGCGGCATCGTCACGCCAGCTGCTATGTACCGTCATCGCGCTGGATCCTCCGAACCAGCGTCAGCAGATGATGCGGAGGGCAAGCCGCGGCGGGCAGCCGTGGCACACCAGCCGGGCAATCTGATGCCAGTCGATGCGGTCGGCGTAGACTTCGGCCAGCGGCCCGGGGATGCCGAGACGAGTGAGTTGGGATACGCGCCAGTCGTGCACGGATGACTGGGTATGGTCGATGGCATCGTAGCCGGTGGCGGGCGGTTCCATTGCTCCTCCTTCAGCTGGGTCTGGATCAGTGCTGGAAGCGGGCAGGATCAGGCCCGGGTAGTGCCGCAGGCAGATGTCAGGACTGGTCGCCGACTGCCGGCAGGTTCCGCCCGGCTGGCTGATGAGGAACTCCGTCAGGGCGGTGTTGACCTCGTCGGGGCCAGCCGATGTTGTGCGAGCCGCCCTCGACGGTGACCAGCTTGACGTCCCTGATCAGCCCGGCAGCCGTGCGATCCGCTGGTACGGCTCGACCTGGCTGCGCCCGGGACTCGCTGTTGGTGACTGTTTTTGGCGATTGTCAGGCCGGGCGGACCGCGCTCGTATCCGCCAGTGCACAGTGCGATTCGAATTGATACCGATATGGCCTGAGAGGAGGTATAGCGTTGGTACCGTGCGTGTGCCCGCTGATTTTCCGGGGCGGGGACGGTGACGGGCCTGACCGACCGCCACGCCGAGTGTGCCGTGCTCGGCCGGCTGGTGGCGGCTGTGCGTGCGGGTGAAAGCCGCGCTCTAGTGGTGCACGGCGAGCCAGGGGTGGGCAAGACCGCGCTCTTGGAGTACCTGGCCGGGCAGGCGTCGGGCTGCCGGGTTGCGCACGCGGGGGGCGTCCAGTCGGAGATGGAGCTGGCGTTCGCGGTCCTGCACCAGTTGTGCGCGCCGATGCTGGACCGCCTGGAGCGTCTGCCGGCGCCGCAGCGTGACGCGTTGCGGACCGCATTCGGCCTCAGCGCGGGCCCGGCACCGGACCGGTTCCTGATCGGTCTGGCCGCCCTGGGCCTGCTGTCCGAGATGGCCGGGGACCGGCCGCTGGTGTGCATCGTCGATGACGAGCAGTGGCTCGACAGTGCCTCGGCGCAGGTCCTGGCGTTCGTTGCGCGCCGGCTGGGGGCGGAGTCGGTTGGCTTGGTGTTCGGGGCCCGTGTCCCGACCGGTGATCTGGCGGGATTGCCGGAACTGGTGATGGGGGGGCTGCGGGAAGACGATGCGCGGGCGCTGCTGGACTCGGCGCTGACCGGGCCGCTGGATGCGCGGGTCCGCGACCAGATCGTGGCCGAGGCGCGCGGCAACCCGCTGGCCCTGCTGGAACTGCCGCGAGGTTGGACGGCGGCGGAGCTGGCGGGCGGGTTCGGGCTGCCCGGCGCGATACCGCTCGCCGGCCGGATCGAGGAGAGCTTCCGGCGCCAGCTTGGCGCCCTACCGGCCCAGCCGCGGCGCCTGCTGCAGCTGGCGGCGGCAGAGCCGACCGGCGACCCGGTCCTGGTGTGGCGGGCGGCCGGGCGGCTCGGCGTCGGTGCCGAAGCGGCGGGGCCCGCAGTCGAGGCTGGCCTGGCCGAGTTCGGGGTCCGGGTGCGGTTCCGTCATCCCCTGGTGCGCTCGGCGGCCTACCGGTCGGCGCCGGCGGATGACCTGCGCGAGATCCACGCCGCGCTGGCCGAAGTCACCGATCCCGCGTCCGACCCCGATCGTCTGGCCTGGCACCGCGCCGCGGCGACCGCGGCGCTGGACGAGGGTGTCGCCACCGAGCTTGAGCGTTCGGCCGGTCGCGCCCAGGCCCGCGGAGGGCTGTCGGCCGCAGCGGCTTTCCTGGAACGCGCGATGCTGCTGACCCCGGATCCTGGCCGTCGCGCCGTCCGCGCCATTGCAGCGGCGGAGGCCAAGCACCAGGCCGGGGCGCCCGATGTGGCCGCAGAACTGCTGGTCATGGCGGAAGCGGGTCCACTGGAGGAGCTAGCCCGCGCGCGGATAAGCCTGCTACGCGGGCAAATGGCGTTCAGTGCGGGCAACAGCAGCGACACCCCGCGGCTGCTGATTGACGCGGCCAGGCGCTTCGAGGCGCTCGATGCGCGGCTGGCCCGGGAGACCTATCTGGAGGCCCTGTCCGCGGCCTTGCTGGGCCATCGCACCAGCCAGATAGGGACGTTGGAGATCGCGCGGGCGGCGCGCGGCGCGACGGCGGCGCCGCCAAGCGAGAGCCGCGCGCCGGACCTGCTCCTCGAGGGGATGGCGACGCTGATCACGGACGGGTACGGGACCGGTGTGCCTGCCGTGCAGCGGGCCCTGAGCGTATTCCGCGACGGCGACTTGCCCATCGGCGAACAGCTCCGGTGGCTATTCGTCGCCACCCGCTGTGCCATCGACATCTGGGACGACGAGAGCTGGCGAGACTTGGCCATCCGGCAGGTTGAGCTTGCCCGCGCGGTCGGCGCGCTGTCCCTGCTGCCGTTCGCGATCACCCAGCGATTCGGGATGCATGTGCACGCCGGCGAGTTCGCTACGGTCGCGCAGCTCGTCGACGAGTTCTCCGTACTCAAGGAGGCGACGGCAACCGGCCTGCCCGACTTCGGGACGATGATACTGGCGGCGTGGCAGGGCCGCAGCCGGGAAGCCTTCCGCCTGATCGATGAGTTCGTCACCGACATGAGCGAGCGCGGCCAGGGATACGGAGTCAGCCTCCCCCACTACACCGCAAGCGTGCTGTATAACGGGCTGGGCCGGTACGCGGACGCCATGGCATCAGCGGAGCTTGCCAGCGAACAGCGCGACGACCTGGCCTTCGCGAACCTCGCGCTGGCCGAACTGATCGAGGCAGCCGTCCGCAGCGGCCAGCCCGAGCGGGCCGCTGCCGCCATGGGACGGCTTACTGAGCTCACACTGCCGTCCGGCACCGCCTGGGGCCTGGGAGTCGCGGCACGCTCCCGCGCGCTGCTCAGCGAGGGCGACGAGGCCGAGCGGCTGTACCGTGAGGCGATCGGTCATCTGAGCTCGGCCCCCGCGCGCACCGAACTCGCCCGTGCTCACCTCCTCTACGGGGAATGGCTGCGCCGGCAGCGCCGCCGCCGCGAAGCGCGCGAGCACCTGCGCACGGCCCACGACATGCTCGAGGCCATGGGGATGGACGCATTCGCCGAACGGGCCGGGCGCGAGCTGCGGGCCACCGGCGAGACCGCCCGCAAGCGCACCGCCGCCGCCACGGATGAAGAGCTGACCGGCCAGGAGGCCCAGATCGCCCGGCTGGCCCGCGAGGGACTGTCGAACCCGGAGATCGGCAGCCGGCTGTTCATCAGCGCCCGCACGGTCCAGTATCACCTGGCCAAGGTCTTCGCCAAGCTCGGCATCGCCTCGCGCAGCCAGCTCAGCCACGTCCTGCCCTAGTCGGCCGGGCCATCCGGCCCGCCTGCCTGGTGACTGGCCAGAGCCCGGCGGCACGCGGACCGGCCGCGGACTGGCCTATCGCACTGTGCACTGGCGGATACGAGCGCGGTCCGCCCGGCCTGACAATCGCCAAAAAGAGTCACCAACAGCGAGTCCCGGGCGCAGCCAGGTCGAGCCGTACCAGCGGATCGCACGGCTGCCGGGCTGATCAGGGACGTCAAGCTGGTCACCGTCGAACGCGGCCCGCACAACATCGGCTGGCCCCGACGAGGTCAACACCGCCCTGACGGCGCATAGCAGGACCCGCTCCCCGAGCAAAGGAGCACACATGGAGATCACGCCCGATATCCCGATCGCCAACCTCCGCGCCAACCTGAACGGCAACGTGATCGCCCCGGACGACCCCGGATACGACGACGCGCGCCGCGTCTTTTTCACCGGGTTCGACCGTCGGCCTGCCGCGATCGTCCGCGTCGCCGATGCATCCGACGTCTCCCGCATCGTTAACGTGGCACGGGAGACAGGCGCCGAGCTCGCGGTGCGCAGCGGCGGCCACAGCCGCGCCGGGTTCGGGACCTCCGAAGGCGGGATCGTCCTCGACCTCTCCGAGATGAACGCGGTGGAGATCGACGCCGAGGGCCGCACCGCCTGGGCGCAGACCGGCATGACCGCCGGCGACTACACCAAGGCCACCGGCGAGCACGGGCTCGCCACCGGGCTCGGGGATACGGCAAGCGTCGGCGTCGGGGGGATCACCCTAGGCGGCGGCATCGGCTTCCTGGTCCGCAAGCACGGGCTCACGATCGACGACGTCCTCGGCGCCGAAGTGGTCACCGCCGACGGCGAGCTGCTCAAGGTGGACGAGGACACCCATCCCGACCTCTTCTGGGCGCTTCGGGGCGGCGGCGGCAACTTCGGGGTCGCGACCAGGCTGCGGTTCCGGCTCCACGAGATCGACGAGGTCATCGGCGGGATGATGATGCTCCCGGCGAGGGCCGAGGTGATCGTCGGGCTGGTCGCCGCCGCGGAGGCGGCCCCCGAGGAGCTCTCCGTCATCGCGAACGTCACGAAGGCTCCGCCACTGCCGTTCGTCCCCGCCGAGCAGCACGGCAAGCCCGTCGTGATGGCCCGGATGGTCTACGCGGGGGATGCCGAGGCCGGTGAGCGGGCGATCGCTCCCATCCGCGCGCTCGCGACGCCGCTCGCCGACATGGTCCGCCCGATCCGCTACCCGGAGATTTACGAGGGGCCGGAGGGCCCGCGGCCGGCGATCGACGGGGGGACGAACGTGCTCGTCGATGGCTTGGTCCCCGGGGCGGGGGAGACGATCCTTGACCACCTCGAGACCTCCACCGCCCAGATACCCGCCGCCCAGCTCCGCGTGCTCGGCGGCGCGATGGCACGCGTCCCCGACGACGCCACGGCGTTCGGCTATCGGGGGGCGAAGCTGATGGTGAACGTCGCCGCGATGGATGAGAGCCCGGAGGAGGGCCCAGAGCATAAGGCCTGGGCGAGCAGCCTGGCGACGGCGCTCTCGGATGGCACCGCCGCGGCCTATGTCGGCTTCCTCGGCGACGAGGGGGAGCAGGGCGTTCGACGCGCCTACCCGCCCGCGACCCTCGACCGGCTCGACCAGGTGAAGCGTCAGTACGACCCGGACGACCTTTTCCGGCTCAACGAGAACATCCGCCCGGCCGAGGAGTGACCGACGAGGATCCGGGCGAGGTTCGGCGCTCGCTCTCTGGCGACGTCCTCACCGAGGGCGACCGACCCCGGCTGGCCCAGAGATAAGTGACTAGCCAGCAGCCATCTGCCCAGGAAAGGGGCAATACCCATGGAGAACGCCGTGAATGCATCCACCGCCGGCAGCAGCGGTCAGATCGTGATCGCTGGCGCGGGCTACGCAGGGCTGCACGTCGCCTTGCGCCTGACGGCCAAGCTGCGCAACAACCCCGAGATGGAGCTAACCCTGGTCGACCGGCACGACTACCACCAAGCGCTCACCGAGCTGCCCCGGGTCGCCGGCGGCACCCGCGCCGCCGGCGCGGTACGCATCCCGCTCCAGGACATGCTGGCCAAGAGGGTCCGCTTCGTCCAGACCGAGGTAAAGGGTTTCGACCTGGCCGGCCGGCGGCTTTTCACTGGGGCTGGGCCGATCGGCTGGGGGCGGCTGGTGCTGGCGCTCGGCAGCAGGCCCAACGACTTCGCCATCCCCGGCCTGGCCGAGCGCACACTGTCGCTGTATTCGGCCGACGACGCCGAGCAGGTGTGGGCGGCGGCCAACAAAGCGCTCACGGCTGCCGCGGCCGCCACCGATCCCGAGCGGCAGCGCCGCCTGGCGACAATAGTGGTCGGCGGCGGCGGCGCCACCGGGGTCGAGCTGGCCGGCGAGCTGGCCGAGGTGCTGCCCGAGGTGGCCAGCGGCCACGGCCTGGCGCCCGACCGGCCCGCCGTGCAGCTTGTCGAGGCGGGCCCCACCATCCTGGCCGGCTCCTCACCGCAGCTGATCGACAAGGCCACCAAAACCCTTTCTGACCTTGGGGTCCAGGTCCGCACCAACGCGGCGATCGCCGCCGCGACCGAACACGGCTTCCGGCTCACCGACGGCCAGCTGGTAGCCGGCGGCGTGTTCGTCTGGGCGGGCGGGCTGAGAGC
>DASYQM010000217.1:0-20405 GCA_036005525.1 Streptosporangiaceae bacterium | reverse complement strand
TCCCACCCCGCACCACCGTCACGCAGCACGACGCCCAGCCCGCACGCGGCAGCGAACCCCAGCCAGCCGCAGCCGGCACCCTGGCCATTTCCGCCCGCGCGACCATCCATTCAGATGAGCTGGCTTTTATCACCGGCCAGGCCTCCTCCCGCCAGGCGGCAATCCGCGCCTCATCCCGCTCGGCGGCGTGGCGGGCCGGAACCTGCACGCTCCACCCGATCCGGTGCAGCAGCAGATCCACCCGGCCAGGGTGTAGCCCACCTTGAACCTGCCGCGGATCACCTCAGCGATCCGGGCCAGCGTCCAGCACCGATCCTCATCCCACCCAGAGGCGGCCGGCCCGGCGTCCAGCACCGTCTCCAGCTCACGCAGCTGAACGGTGGTGAGCTTGCACTTCGCCCCGCCCGCGCCCCTCGAGGCCAGCGCCGCGCGGCCGCCAGCGGCCAGCGCCCGCCGCCACCGGTTCGCCGACATCCGCGACACCCGGAACCGGCGCGCCACCTCACGGTCACTCGCCCCGGCCTCGATCAGCCCCGCCGCCGCTAACCGCAGCTGCTCACGCCGGGCCCGCTCGCCGGCGTCCAGCCCACCGCCATCGGGATACCTCATGGACCCGGCATACCGCACCGCGCGGCGGCCGTCAGCCGAACCCGTAACCCCAGCCGTTAATGATCGTTAGTGGCAGTCTTTTCACTACCCTGCTCCCCTTTTCTCGCTGCAGACACTCAATGTGATCTGCTGGCGAGTGACCGTAACAGGGCAGATCAGTTTTCGCATCAGTAATTGTTACAGTGTCGGCGCATCGTTATAAGCGAGAGGGCGCATCGTTATGAGCGAGGGCCGTGCTGACGATGCGGGAGATCCCGTCCTTAGCCGCATGATGTAATCCGGCGTTTGCCCGGGAGCTCACCCCAGGGGCGCTGGGCCGCGACACGTGGCGCTGGCTGGACGGCGCCTGTAACCGGGCTGACCTGGGCTGAGCTGCCCCAATCGGCGAGCGAGGTGCGGGTGCTCGCCCGCAATCGCAGGCAGAGCCAGGGCATTATGCACGCCGTGGCAAATGCCTCCGCGCCGGCCGCTTTACTATCTCTTGGTGCTCCTTTTACTACATTGTGTGAATTGCGATGCCGCATCCCGCAGCAGAGTGAAAGCCGGTGGATCGGCTCCATCCGGGTTCGCGGCCGGTTCCGGCCGAAATGGTTCCTGCCGAATGGTCCCGCTTAACGGTCCGCTGCCGCCTCGGTCCGCGCGTGATCGGGGTCAGCACGTGGGCGGCTCTCGTGGTGCGGCGACGGTCGGCTCGCCGGGCGCGGCGGCGGTTAGCTCGCGCGTGCCGGGCCGTCACTTCGCGGTGCGGGCCGGTCCCTCGGTGGCGGTCGTCAGCTCGCCCGGGGGTCGGCTCCCGCCTGGGACGAATCCTCACTCTTGGGGACGGGTTCTTGCCGGGCGCCGGTTCCTTGCCAGCGGCCGACTCTCCACATGGACTCTTGCCAGAAACCTGGTCCTTGCCAGCAGCCGACCTGCTGGAGCCCTGCCCAAGGCCGGTCATCGCTAGAGGCCTGGTCCTTGGCCATGGCCGGGTCATTGCTAGAGGCTGGGGTCCTTGCCGATGGCGGGGTCCTTGCCGATGGCCGGGTCGTTCCCTGGGGCGGGGTCCAGGCGGGCAGCCGGCTGGCCACGGGCTGGGGCGGGGCGCATGCCGTCCCCGGCTGCCTGTCCTACCGGAAGCGGGCCGGATGCGCTGGGCGCCCCCGCCAGGGCATCGATCTCCGCCTGCAGGATGGACTCGCTGCGCAGCCGGGCTTCGTAGGCCTTCTTCCGCCGCGCACTCCGAACAGGCGCTTGGTGACCACGAGGTAGACGACGAGGGCCACGTTGATGACGAAGGCCCCCACCCGCAGCACGGTCACCTTCGCGGTGAGGTCGTAGATCTCGTAGGGGATGCCGACCGAGGTGGCCACCATCGCGAAGTACTCGCCCCACCGCTTCAGCAGCCACAGCCCGACGGCCTCGATGATCTCGATCACCGCGTACCCCGCCGCTGCAAGCGCGAGCCAGGTCAGGGTGCCGGGGTTGAGCGTGAGAGCGTGCTGGATGAGGCCGAGCAGCTTGGAATGATCGACGTTGAAGCCGAGCTGGCGCAGCAACTCCCGCAGTTCCGGCAGTTCGCGGTTGAACGCCTGGTCGATCGTGAGCTGGGAGCTCTTGAACCGCCAGATCCCGTAGGCCAGCAGGCCGAAGACGATCGCCCGCACGAACCGCTCGATCGCGAACAGCCGCAGGATGAGCGCGCTGCGCAGTTCCTTTCCTCGGCGTACCCGGGGGGCCGCCGACACCGGGCCGCTGGTGGTCGGCTCGCCGATCACGAATGTGCCGCAACGCAGGCAGCGCCAGGCGGCGCCGTCACGGGTGATGATGCTGAGCCGTTCGCGGAGCTCAGGCTGGTCGGGCGCGAAGGTGACATGGCCGTTGGCGCCGCAGCCCAGCAGGCTCCAGTCCATGTGCCGCAGCCTAGTGGCATCCACCAGCCCTCGGTAATGAGCGCACGGGCCCAGCTCAGCCGGTGCGATGCCGCCAGGAAGCCGCGTGGGATGCCGGCCCGGACCTGCCTCGGATCCCGGGTGGACACCGCCTCGGATCCCGGCGAGGGCGCCGTCGGCGATGGGACCGCGCCGGTACCGTATGCATGTGGCGAAGCGTCTGGACCTGCCGTTCGACCCGATCGCGCGGGCCGCCGAGATCTGGGAGCAGAGGTTCGGCCCGGCGGAAGCGATGGCCGCCGTGACCTCGATCATGCGCGCGCAGCAGCTCCTGCAGGCCCAACTCGATGGCCTGCTCCGGCCGCACGGGCTCACCTTCGCGCGTTACGAGGCACTGATCCTGCTGACCTTTTGCCGCCGTGGGGCGCTGCCGCTGCGGGTGATCGGTGAGCGGCTGATGGTCCACCCCACCAGCGTCACCAACATCATCGACCGGCTGGAGCAGCAGGGCATGGTGGTCCGCCGGCCCAACCCTCGCGACGGCCGCGGCACGCTGGCCGAGATCACCGCGCTCGGCCGGAAGACGGCGGAACAGGCAACCGAAGACCTGATGACCGCCCGGTTCGGGATGGGCGGCTACCACACCGGGGAACTCGGGCAGGTTTTCACGCTGTTGCGCGGGCTGCGCCTGGCGGCGGGCGACTTCGTGGCGGAGCCGGACGAGCCCGGCCCGGCCGCCGGGCCAGGCGAGACCCATGATCATGACCTGGATGTAGTAAGGACTACACCAACCTCATGATCACGCCTGGCCGGGGTGCCTCGGGTCCTTGGGGGTGGCCGCGGGTGCCTGGGGTCCTTGGGGGTGGCCGGGGGTGCCGGGGGTGCTTACGGGTGGCCCGGGGTGCCAGGGACTGCGGGGCTGCTGTGGCTACAGCGGCTACCGGGACCGGCACGGCCTACGTCGGGCGCTCAGGCCCCGACGCGGGACGCCGTCCAGGTGCTGCCGCCGTCGTGCGTGAACCAGATGGCACGGCGGGACGGGTCGGCCGGGACGGCCACGCCCTGGGTGGCGGTGGTCATTCCCACGTAGGCGAAGCCTCCCGCCGGCCGCGCGCCGCGAGCTGCGGTCCAGGTGGCGCCGCCGTTGGTGGATACCTCGATGCCCACGCTGGTGGCGAGCACCAGGGTGCCGGACGGGCTGTCGGCCAGGGAGGTGGCGGTCCCCCGGCTCGGCGCGGTGCCCGTGCGATGCCAGCTCTGCCCGCCATCGTCCGAGGCGTAGACGGTCTTGCGCTGGCCGCCCCCGGCTGGCGGCCCGCTGCACACCAGGGCCAGGTTCGATCCACTGGCGGCGAGCAGGGTGCCCGACGGCTGCCCGCTGGGCTGGGCGGGCCCGGGCCGGCAGGGAGCGGCCACCGGGCTTGCCGGCGCGAGCGGCAGCAACGATGTGCCGGTCAGTGGGCTGAGGAACAGACGCCCCTGCGGGCCCAGCAGGTAGACGGTCGTTCCGGTCAGCACCAGGGACGCGGCACTGTGGACGTGGGGAAGGCTGAGGCGCGATGACGCGCCCGGAACCTGCGCCCATGCGTCGCTGCCCGCGCTGCTGGAGTAGACGAAGAAGCCGGTACAGCGCGACGCGAAGGCGGGCCCTTTCCCCGTGCAGCGTGCCCACACCGAGAACGCGCGGTCGCCCGTGGCCTCCAGCGCGGTCACCCGCAAACCGCCAGTGTCGATCCGCGCCCACGTCTGCCCTCCGTCGTGGGTGGCCCACAGCTCCGGCCCGAACGCCCAGCCGTCGCTGAGGTTCAGGAACCGGACCTGGCTCACGCCGCTCGGCCCGCTCGGGCCGTGCGCGGGCGGCGCGCCGACGGTGCGCCAGCTGGCGGCGCTGGTGTCGGCGCTGTCGGTGCGCTGCAGCACGACGCAACCGGGTGTGGCCGACCGGTCGCATTGCCGGGCGGGCCCTGCCGTGCCCATCACCCAGCCGGTGGAGGTCCCGACGAACGTGACCGACAGCGGCGGGGGGGCCGACCGTGTGGCCGGGAGCGGCCGCGCTGTCGAGGCTTCAATGGTCGAGGGGCTGGATGCCTCAGGGGTTGGGTGCTGCGGCGAGGCCGCGGGCGTGGGCGAGACGCGGGCGGCGTTCGCATGCCGGCCGGTCTCCTGCATGGGGAACGCCACCGGGGGGATGACGACGGCGGCGATGGCCGCGACCGCGAGGGCGCTGGCCGCCGAGAGGACCGCGCGCCGGATGCGGCGCCTGCGGGCCTGCCCGCTGACGCGTTCGAACGCGCCCGGCGGTGGCAGCAACGGCTTCACCTGCACATTCAGCCAGGTGTCGACTTCGTCGTGCGGCTCAGGCACGAGATTCTCCCAGCGCCGCACGTAGCCTGGACCGGGCCTGATGCAGGTCCGCCTTGACCGTCCCCTCCGGCCGGCCGAGCATCGTGGCCACATCCCGGATCGGGAACCCCGCGTAGTGATAGAGCAGGAATGGCTGGCGCAACCGGTCGGGGAGCGACTGGATGAGGGCGCGCACGTCCACGTCCTGTGCCGGGTGGAACACCGGATCGCAGTCGGAGACGGCGCTCACCGCGCGCAGCGCCCGGCGCTCCCGCCCCGTCCGGCGCCAGTGGTCGCGGACCAGGTTCGTTGCGATCATGTAGAGGTAGCTCTGCGGGTTCTCCAGCGACGACCACCGGGCGAGCAGCCGGGTGAACGCCTCGGCCGCGATCTCGTGTGCGGTGTCGTCGTCATCCACCAGCCGGCGCACCCAGCCGGCGAGACGGGGATAGCAGGCGTTGAACAGTTCCTCTGCCGCTGCCCGGTCGGTGGCGCGGAACTTGCCCACGGCATCACCTCGGGTGACGGTCCCCGCCGGAGCGCTCCACGTGCCCAGCAGCGTCGCGGCGCTGCCCCCCGCCGGGACGACGGCGTCGGTGGATTGGGGTTGCACAGGTTGTACCACACCTTCTGCCGGCCGGCGGGTCACCGGGCACGCCCTGCAGATGCCCGGCACTATCTGAGACGGTTCTGGGACCGCAACGGTTGGCCTGGCCCGGCAGAGATTCAGGCCCGGTCGTGCAGCCGCCGCGTGGCACCGGGCGGCAGGACGAGCCGGGCAGCGCGACGGCCAGGCAGTGCGGCGGGCCGGGCACGACGCTCGGCGGTGTGTGGGCGGGACTAGACTGAGACCCACGAGATAGTAGGACGTCCTACTATCTGCCGTACAAGGGGGCAGCGCCACGGGAGGGATCTCCATGGCTGACCAGGCCGAGGACGCCGAGCGGGGCAGGCAGCGCTGGCAGCGCCGTTACGACCAGGCACGCAAACGCGACGCGGATTTCACCACCCTGTCGGGCTTGGAGGTGGATCCGGTCTACGGCCCTCCGCCGGGTGCGGTGGTGCCAGACTTCGAGCGGATCGGCTGGCCCGGTGAGTATCCCTTCACCCGTGGCCTTTACCCGGCCGGGTACCGCGGGCGCGCCTGGACGATCCGCCAGTTCTCCGGTTTCGGCAACGCGCGCCAGACCAACGAGCGCTACAAGATGCTGCTCAACGCCGGCGGCACCGGGCTCTCGGTTGCCTTCGACATGCCGACGCTGATGGGCAGGGACTCCGACGATCCCCGGTCCGCCGGCGAAGTCGGGCACTGCGGGGTGGCGATCGACTCGGCGGCGGACATGGATCTGCTGTTCTCGGGCATCCCGCTCGCCGACGTCACCACCTCGATGACGATCAGCGGGCCCGCCGTCCCGGTGTTCTGCATGTACCTGGCGGCCGCCCAGCGCCAGGGGGCCGATATCTTCAAGCTCGACGGCACGTTGCAGACCGACATCTTCAAGGAGTACATCGCGCAGAAGGAATGGCTGTTCCAGCCGCAGCCGCACCTGCGGCTCATCGGCGACCTGATGGCGTACTGCGCCGAGCACATCCCCGCCTACAAGCCGCTGTCGGTCTCCGGCTACCACATCAGGGAGGCCGGCTCCACCGCCGCGCAGGAACTGGCGTTCACGCTGGCGGACGGGTTCGGCTACGTGGAACTCGGCCTGTCCCGCGGCCTCGACGTGGACACGTTCGCCCCGGGTCTGTCGTTCTTCTTCGACGCCCACATCGACTTCTTCGAAGAGATCGCCAAATTCCGGGCCGCCCGCCGGATCTGGGCTCGCTGGCTGCGCGACGTCTACGGCGCGCGCACCGAGCGTGCCCAGTGGCTGCGGTTCCACACCCAGACAGCCGGGGTGTCGCTGACCGCACAGCAGCCCGACAACAACGTGGTGCGAACCGCGATCGAGGCGCTGGCCGCCGTGCTGGGCGGCACCAACTCGCTGCACACCAACGCGCTCGACGAGGTGCTAGCGCTGCCGAGCGAGCGGGCGGCCGAGATCGCGCTGCGGACCCAGCAAGTGATCATGGAGGAGTCGGGCGTCGTCAACGTCGCCGACCCCCTCGGCGGGTCGTGGTACCTGGAGGCACTCACCGACCGGCTGGAGGCCGAGGCCGAAGAGATCTTCGCCCGGGTCCGCGCCATGAGCCCGGACGGAACGATGACCGGCGGGATCCTGCGCGGCATCGAGGACGGCTGGTTCTCCTCGGAGATCGCCGAGGCTTCCTTCGCCTATCACCAGAAGCTGGAGAAGGGCGAGAAGAAGGTCGTCGGCGTGAACTGCTATACGGGCTCGGTCGGCCAGCCGGTCGAGATCCTGCGGGTCAGCCATGAGGTGGAACGGGACCAGGTAGCCGAGCTGGCGCGGCGCCGGTCTGGGCGCGACCAGGTCGTGGTGGACGGCGCGGTGGCGGCCATGATCGCCGCGGCGAGGTCGGGGGAGAACATGATCCCGCCGATGCTGCTGGCGGCCCAGGCCGAGGCGACCCTGGGTGAGATCTGCGGGGCGCTGCGGGAGGAGTGGGGCACCTACTCAGAGACGCCCGTCTTCTGACCGGGGCCCCTCGGCCAAACGTGATCACGACCCCGCTGCACACCTGACTACACCGGGTCATGATCACGAGTTGCTGGCGCGGGATGAGATTGGGCTCCGGACTGTGATCACGGCGGCAGGCCGGGCATAAGACGCGCAGTTGGCCGGTTACCCGGTTGTGCCCGGCTGTGCGGTTGAGTCACGCCGGGAATGCGGCAGGATGGAGTTATGCAGCAGCCGCGGGATTTCTCGCTTCACGGCGCCGTTGATTTGGGTGCGCGGAAGGCCGCCGCGGAGCGCGCCCAGCGGGCGTCTCAAGCAGGCGGTCCGGGCGAGTCCGGCCCGGATGGCGGCCATGTGTTCGACGTGACCGAGGCCACCTTCGAGACGGACGTGCTTGAGCGCTCGCGCACCGTCCCGGTTGTCATGGATCTGTGGGCGGAGTGGTGCGGTCCCTGCAAGCAGCTGAGTCCCATTCTGGAAAAGCTCGCTGCGGAAGCGAACGGCGACTGGGTGCTCGCCAAGGTGGATGTGGACGCCAACCCGCAGCTGAGCGCCGCGCTCCAGGTGCAGAGCATCCCCATGGTGGTGGCCGTGGTCGGGGGGCAGCTCGTCCCGGGGTTCCTCGGTGCGCTGCCGGAGGCTCAGGTGCGCCAGTGGCTCGGCCAGCTGATGCAGGTCGCCCAGCAGCTGAGAATGCCGTCCGCCGCTGACGCCGGCGGCGCCGATCAGCCGGGTGGCCAGCCGGCCGGCCCGGGCGAGGCGGGACCCGGCGCGGGCCCGCTGGCACAGGAAGAGATGGCCGCTGCTTACCAGGACCCTGGGCTGATCGAGGCGCAGCAGGCCATGGAACGCGGCGACCTCGACGGTGCGGCGGCGGCCTTCGAGCGGATGCTCGAAGCCGATCCCGGCCATCCGGTAGCCGTTCAGGGCCTGGCCCAGGTCAACCTCTTCCGGCGGGTGAACTCCTACGACGAGGCCGCGGCGCGGCGTGCGGCGGCGAGCGGCCCCGACGATGTGGACGCGCAGCTCAAGGTCGCCGACCTCGACCTGGCCAACGGCCGGATCGAGGAGGCCTTCGACCGGCTGCTCGGCGTCATCCGGAGGACGTCCGGTGAGGACAGGAACAAGGCGCGGCTCCATCTGATCGGCCTGTTCGATATATTCCCGCCCCGGGATCCGCGGGTCGCCAGGGCGCGGGCCACCCTGTCCAGCCTGCTCTTCTGACCCGGACCCCGCGGGCCCATCGGGAGCGGCTCAGCAGGAGCGGCTCAGCAGGAGCGGCGCAGCGGGAGCGGCTCAGCGGGAGCGGGGGTCGCGCGGGTCCGCGTCGGCTAGCTGCTCCAGCGCGGGCAGGGCCGCCGCCAGCGCGGCGAGCTGGCCGCTGGTGAGCGTGCGCAGGCTGTCGGCGAGGACGGTGGTGCTCTCTTGGCGGATCCGCTCCAGGACGGTGTGGCCCGCCGGCGTGATGGCCAGCGTGCTGGCTCGTGCGTCCCCCGGCACCGGGCCGCGGTCCACGTAGCCGCGTTCCTCAAGCGCGGTGACCAGCCTGGTCAAGGTGGATGGCGCGATCCCCTCGGCGGCGGCGAGATCGCCAAGCCGCAGCGGGCCGGCCCGCTCTACCGTTGCCAGGGCCGAGAGCTGCGTTGGCGTCAGCCCGGCCAGCTCGTGGCGGCGCAGCCGCCGCGACAGCCGGGCGATAGCCACCCGCAGCCTGGCCACGTCGACTGCGGCGTCCGGCTCGGTTGTCCCGGGCGGCGCCGTGGCCGGCGCGACATCGGCCCGGCCACCGGTGGTGCTGCTTCCGTACACCCTTGAAGGGTACGTGCCGGCCGGCCCGGGCGCGCGCCGAGCCCGCCGCCGGGCTCCGGTGGTGGCACGATTGTTGCCGCAGAAGCCGACGCTGGAGGGCGGACGGGACCGTGGCGGTAGCACCGAGCGTGTCATATTCGATCACCGTGCGGCTGGAAGTGCCCTCGCGTGGCCGGGCGGTCAGCGAGCTCACTCACGCCGTTGAGCAGGCAGGCGGGGCCGTCACCGCGCTGGACGTCGCCCCGCACGGCCATGAGCGGCTACGGGTCGACGTCACCTGCGCGGCGCGCGACACCGAGCACGCCGACGCGATCGTCGCGGCGCTTTCCGGCATCGACGGCGTGACGGTGAGCAAGGTCAGCGACCGGACCTTCCTGCTGCACCTGGGCGGCAAGATCGAGACCCAGGCGAAGGTGCCGCTGCGCCACCGGGACGACCTGTCGATGGCCTACACGCCCGGGGTGGCGCGCGTCGCGCTGGCCATCGCCGCCAGCCCCGATGACGTTCGGCGGCTGACGATCAAGCGCAACAGCGTGGCCGTGGTCACCGATGGCAGCGCCGTGCTGGGCCTGGGCAACGTGGGGCCCTACGCCGCGCTGCCGGTGATGGAGGGCAAGGCCGCCCTGTTCAAGCGGTTCGCCGGCATCGACGCTTGGCCGGTCTGCCTGGACACCCAGGTCCCCGACGAGATCGTCAGAACCGTGCAGATCATCGCGCCCGCCTTCGGCGGCATCAACCTGGAGGACATCAGCGCCCCGCGCTGCTTCGAGGTGGAGCGCCGGCTGCGCGACCTGCTCGACATCCCCGTCTTCCACGACGACCAGCACGGCACCGCGATCGTGGTGCTCGCCGCCCTGACCAATGCGCTGCGGGTGGTTGGCAAGAAGCTGGGGGCGGTGCGGATCACGATGGCCGGAGCGGGCGCCGCGGGCACCGCCGTGCTCAAGCTGCTCCTTGCCTCGGGCGCGACCGACGTGATCATCTGCGACGACAGGGGCGCGGTGCACCGGGGCCGGCCCGGCCTGACCGACAGCCTGCGCTGGGTCGCCGAGCGCACCAACGCCGGCGGGTACGACGGGGACCTGGCTGGAGCGGTGCGCGGCGCGGACGTCTTCATCGGAGTATCCGCGCCGAACATCCTCACCGGCGACGATGTCGCGACGATGGCGACGGACGCGATCGTGTTCGCGCTCGCCAATCCCGTCCCCGAGGTCGACCCCGACGCGGCCGGCGAGCACGCCACGGTCGTGGCCACGGGCCGCAGCGATTACCCGAACCAGATCAACAATGTGCTGGCGTTTCCCGGCGTCTTCCGCGGCCTGCTTGACGCGCAGAGCCGGGCGATCACCGATGACATGCTGGTCGCCGCGGCCCGTGCGCTGGCCGGCGTGGTGTCCCCGGCCGAGCTGGGCCCCCACTACATCATCCCGTCGGTGTTCCATCCGGACGTGACTTCGGCGGTGGCCGCGGCGGTCAGCGACGCGGCGGGCGGCCGCCCGTCTCACTCCTAGGCACGGCGCGCCGATCCGGTCGGCCAGAATGGATGCATGGAGGACAACCTGGCGGGGCGGTTGCTGGTCGCGACGCCGCTGCTGGGGGACCCGAACTTCCGGCGGTCCGTGGTCCTGGTAGTGGAGGACGAGCCGGAGGAGGGCACTCTCGGCGTGGTGCTGAACAGGCCGACCGAGACGCCGGTCGGGCAGGTGCTCGAATCCTGGACAGAGCTGGTGACCGGGCCCTCGGTCGTGTTCCGTGGCGGCCCGGTCTCCCCCAACAGCGCGCTGGGGCTGGCCATCGTGCCGGGCGAGGACGAGCCGGTGGGATGGCGGCCGCTGGACGGGATGACGTTGCGCTCCCGCATCGGCCTGGTGGACCTGGACGCTCCGCCGCAGCTGCTGGAGGGGGGCATCGCCTCGCTGCGCGTTTTCGCGGGTTACGCGGGCTGGGGTCCGGGCCAGGTGCATGCGGAGATCGAGGAAGGGGCCTGGTACGTGCTGCTGGCCGAGCCGTCGGACGCGTTTGCCGCCGAGCCGGAGCGGCTCTGGCAGATGGTGCTGCGCCGGGCCGGGGGCACTCTTGCCCTGGTGGCGACGTATCCGGATGATCCCGAGCTGAACTGAGTACGGGGAGTGAGTCCGGGTAGACTCGTGCACCGTGAGCACCGAAGCCCTACCCCAGCAGGGGACCACGGAGGAGACCGGTGTCCGGCCTGACCCGTCCACCGATGGCGGCGACCATGATCGTTTCGCCCACTATGTCCTGAAGGACAAGATCGTGGACAGCGCGGTGCTCGGTATCCCGGTCGTCGCGCTCTGCGGCAAGAAATGGGTGCCGAGCCGAGACCCTAAGCGGTTTCCGGTATGCCCGGACTGCAAGCGGATCTACGAGTCGCTCCCCGAAGACGCATAGCTCTGCAAAACGGATGGCCCAGCGGCCGCGGTTTCCCGGCTCGCGGCGGTGGTTCCCGGCTCGCCCAGGGATTACTCCGCCGCCTCGCCTGCGCCGTCCTGAGGGCTCCCGGCCAGCAGCGGCGTGCCGGCGAGCTCGACCCCGGCTGCCCGCATCTCGTCGAGCGCTGCCGCGGTCGTGGCCGGGTGAACCCCGGCGGTGAGGGAGAGCAGCACCCGGGTGGTGAAACCGTGCCGGGCCGCGTCCAGCGCGGTCGCCCGCACGCAGTGGTCAGTGGCGATGCCGACCACGTCCAGCTCCGCTACCCGGCGCTCGCGCAGCCAGACGACCAGGGGCGTGCCCGCCTCGTCGGTGCCCTCGAAGACGCTGTAGGCGGCCGAATCGGCGCCCTTGCTGAACACGGCCTCAACCCGGCTGGTGTCGAAATCCTGGTGGAACTGCGCGCCCGCGGTGCCCACCACGCAGTGCGCCGGCCAGGAGCCGCTGAAGTCGGGCTCGTCGGAGAAGTGATCGCCGGGGTCAATGTGGTAGTCACGTGAGGCGACCACGTGTGCATAGCCTTCGGCCTCCGCGGCCACGTGACGGCTGATCGCCGCCGCCGTCGCCGCCCCGCCCTGGACCGCCAGCGAGCCGCCCTCGCAAAAGTCGTTCTGGACATCCACGATCACCAGCGCACGCACAACTTGAGGCTACGGCATGGGGCCGCAGCGGTGGATCCATGCCAGCCCGGGGGCCGGCGACCGCGCGCTGCGGTCAGCAGGCCGCCCGGCCTGGTGGGGCCGCTGCGGTCCCGTCGCCGGCATCCACGACGGCCGGGGTCCCGCCGGTGATGCGCAGCAGTTCGGAGAACGAGGTGGGGAACACCATGTGTGCGTGCCCGGCCGCGGCCCAGATCACGTCGTACGAGCCTAGCGAGCGGTCGACCAGCGTGCGCAGCGGGCGTGGGTGGCCAACCGGTGCCACCCCGCCGATGACCTGGCCCGTCGCCTCGCGCACGAACTCCGGGTCGGCCCGCTTTACCCTGGCGGCGCCGACAAAACCGGCCACCTTGCCCGTGTCCACCCGGTGCGCGCCGCTGGTCAGCACGAGCAGCGGCGCGCCGTCTGCGTTGAAGACCAGGCTGTTAGCGATCGCCCCGACCTCGCAGCCCAGCTGCCGGGCGGCGGTGACGGCCGTGGGAGCGGGCTCGGGCAGTTGCCTGACCTGTCCGGTGACGCCGAGTTCACGCAGCACGTCAGCGACGTGCCTGGCGCTTGGATGCATCCCTGGAGGCTACCGGACGCACCCGCGCGCCCTTGGCGCGTTCCCTGGCCGCGGGTTCAAGCCACGGCGCGCCGAACGTGCGGAACAGGAACTCGCCGTACGTGTCGGGCGCCCGGTCAGCGTCCAGGGCGTAGCGCTCTGGATCGAGGCGGAGCTCATAGAGCCTGCGCTGGGCGTAGTTGCACTCGGCGACCACATCGGCCACACGCCGGGCGGCCCGGCGTGCCGCCCGCCACATGGTGCCCGGTGCTCGAGCTGTGGCTGTCATAACGCCAGCATCACCCAGGGGACGGCCGCCAGGTAAGTGGCAGCGGGGTTCACCCTGGATACCCCGGTGGGCCTGGAACGCCTGGACGAGGCCGACCTGGTGGCCGTGCCCGCCATCGCGGAGGGACGTCCCCGGCTGCGGCGGCAGGACTACCCCGAGCCCCTGCTTGCCGCGCTGCGGCGCACGGTCGCGCGCGGCGGACGTGTGCTCAGCGTCTGCACCGGCGCGTTCGTCCTCGGGGCGGCCGGGCTGCTGGATGGACGGCGGTGCACGACGCACTGGCGGAACGTGTCCGACCTGGCGCTCTGCTGCCCGGCCGCGGACGTCGACCCTTCCGTGCTCTATGTGGACGCCGACCCGGTCATCACCAGCGCCGGCACCGCCGCCGGCATCGACGCCTGTCTCTACCTGGTCCGCAAGGAGCACGGGAGCAAGGTGGCCAACGCCATCGCGCGGCGGATGGTGGTGCCCCCGCACCGCGACGGCGGGCAGGCACAATACATCGACCGGCCGCTGCCCACCGCGCCCGCCGACTCCCTGGCCGAGGTCATCGGCTGGATGGAGGGCCACCTCGACCAGCAGGTCACCGTCGGCCAGCTGGCCGCGCGCGCGCATGTCGCCGCGCTCGTTCGCCCGCCGGTTCGTCCAGGAAACCGGGACCACCCCGCACCGGTGGCTCACCGCTCAGCGCATCCTGCTCGCCCAGCAGTTGCTGGAAGAGACCGGCGAGACGGTGGATGCCGTCGCCGAGCGGGCCGGGTTCGGGAACGCGACCGCCCTGCGCCACCACTTCCGCACCTGGAAGCACACCACACCGCACGCGTACCGGCGCGCGTTCCGCCTCGCCGGCGCCGTCTAGAGGCCGGCACGAAAGCGCTGCACCGGCCGGGCGGTCCTCCTGCTGGGCCCGCTCAGCCGCCGTCGTGGTCCATCCGTGTCGGGATCGCCGGGTAGCCACGGGAAAGCTGCAGCGCGTACGGGGGAAGCTCGGCGAGCGAGTCCCGGTGCCGCTGCCGCGCCTGCTCCAGAGTTTGCCTGCCGACGATCTCGCCGCGCCTGACCAGGGGTTGCAGCAGTTCCCGTCCGGGCAGGGACGGATCCGGCGGCGTCACGGTGACCCGTTCGGTTACCGCCGTGCCGCCCTCGTCCAGATGCCGGGCCGCCCACTTGCGGCCGCCGCGGCTCGGCTTGCCGACCGAGTGCTTGGCCACCGGCTCCAGCCTGGCATCGGCCCCGGGTTCGCGCGACCTGGCCACCAGCTTGTAGACCAGCGCGGCGGTGGGCGCCCCGGAGCCGGTGACCAGCGCCGTTCCAACCCCGTAGCCGTTCACGGGGGCGGTGGCCAGCGCCGCGATCGAATACTCGTCCAGGTCCCCCGTGAGGACGATCCGCGTCTTGTGCGCGCCCAGCTCATCCAGCAGCGCCCGTACCTGCCGCGCCACCACCGCCAGGTCGCCGCTGTCGATGCGGACCGCACCCAGGTCCGGCCCCGCCAGCTCGACCGCGGCACGCACCGCCGCCGCCACATCGAACGTGTCCACCAGGAGGGTCGTGTTCTTGCCCAGCGCGGCGAGCTGGGCGCGGAACGCGTCCCGTTCGCTGTCGTGGACGAGCGTGAACGCGTGCGCGCTGGTGCCACGGGTGGGCACTCCGTAGTCACGGCCGGCCCGCAGGTTCGATGTCGTGGCGAAGCCCGCGATGTAAGCCGCCCGCGCGGCGGCCACCGCCGCCCGCTCGTGGGTGCGGCGCGACCCCATCTCGATCAGCGGGCGCCCGTCCGCCGCGGTCACCATCCGGGAAGCGGCCGACGCGATGGCGCAGTCGTGGTTCAGGACGGACAGCGCCAGCGTCTCCAGCACCACCGCCTCGGCGAACGGGGCATCAACCACCAGGATCGGCGAGCCGGGGAAGTAGCAGTCGCCTTCGGCGTAGCCCCAGATGTCGCCGGTGAACGCGAATGACTCCAGGTACCGCAGTGCCGCCTCGTCCGCGACCTGCGCTTCGCGCAGGAAGCCGAGTTCCTCAGGCCCGAACCGGAACGCTTCCAGCGCGTCGAGCAGGCGGCCGGCGCCCGCCACCACCCCGTACCGGCGGCCGTGCGGCAGGTAGCGGGCGAACACCTCGAACACCGCCCGCCGGCCGGCCACGCCACTGCGCAGCGCCCCCGCCAGCATGGTCAGCTCATAATGGTCGGTCAGCAGGCCCGTGCTGTCCGCAGGAGCGATGGTCTGTCCCGGGATGTCTGCCACACCTGAAGCCTACGGACTGGCCGCCCGGCCGGGGCGCACACACCCGGCCGCCGGGCTCGGTTCGCGCCAGGGCCGCTGCCCTGGCAGAGTGGAAATCTCAGCCCGGGGAGGTGATGAGCGATGAGTGTGGCACCGGCCGAGGTTGAGCGCGAAGAGGCCGGACTCGACGCCGTGCCCGATACGCCGTGGGTGACCATTGTCTGGAACGACCCGATCAACCTCATGACCTATGTCACTTACGTGTTCCAGAAGGTGTTCGGCTACGCCAAGTCCAAGGCGGAGAAGCTCATGCTCGACGTGCACCACAAGGGCAGGGCGGTGGTGTCCAACGGCACCCGCGAGGAGATGGAACGAGACGCCGAGATCCTGCACGGCTATGGTCTGTGGGCCACGGTGAGCCACGACCGGTGAGCGGCGCGGGCGGCGGGAGCCCGGCTGGGACGAGCCTCGGGCGGCGCCGGCGAGGGCGGCGCCCGGATGAGGAGGAGGCCACGGGAGCTTTCCGGCGGTCACGGGGCAAGGTATCCGCGCGTTTCAGCGCCTCGCAGGCGGTGATACTCCGCAACCTGGTCAGCCAAGTGGCCGAGCTGATGGGCGGCGCCGCGGCGCATCCCGGTGCGGCCGATTCCGGCATGGCCGATGCTGGCGCGGCCGGTCCCGGCACGGCAGGCCCCGGGGCCGGCCATGGCCCGGCGGGACGCGGCGAGCCGGACCTGTCTCCAGCGGATCTGGCGGCAATGCTCGGTGCCACCGGGCCGACCTCCCCGCCGCAGGACCCGGTGCTCGCCCGGCTGCTGCCCGACGCCTACCGGGACGACCCGGAGGCGGCGGGGGAGTTCCGCCGGTACACCGAGCAGGACCTGCGATCGGGCAAGGTGGCCGCGGCCCAGACGGTGCTCGCCACGCTGCCCGCCGAGGGCGGTCAGGTCCGGCTCGGGCCGGAAGACGCGCAGGCGTGGCTGCGCGCGCTCAACGACGTCCGGCTCGCCATCGGGACCGTGCTCGGCATCACCGAGGACTACGAGGATGAACTGGAGGCGGCCAGCTGGGCGGACCCGCGCTCGGCCTATCTCGAGGTCTACCACTGGCTGGGCTACCTCCAGGACTCCCTGGTGCGCGCGCTGTGGTGATGGCTCCTCACGCTACGCTCACATCCATGCTGACGATTGCCCCCGATCTGCGTGCGAAGATCGTCGCCCACGCCCGCGCCGACCACCCGGACGAGGCGTGCGGGGTCATCGCCGGCCCGGCCGGAAGCGATCGCCCCGAGCGGTTCATCCCCATGCTCAACGCCGAGCGGTCACCGACCTTCTACCGGTTCGACTCGATGGAACAGTTCCGGGTCTGGCGGGAGATGGACGAGCGCGACGAGGAACCCGTCGTCATCTACCATTCGCATACCGCCACCGAGGCCTATCCCTCCCGCACGGACATCTCCTACGCGAGTGAGCCCGGCGCGCACTACGTGGTTGTTTCGACCCGCGACCCGGGCGAGGAGCAGTTCCGATCGTTCCGCATCGTGGACGGCGCGGTAACCGAGGAGGAGGTCCGGATCGCCGCGGAGGCGGCGGGCCCGGGACCGGAATGATCCCCCGGGGCGGCCGGTTGGAGCTATGGGAGCCGCCGCCCGAACTTGCCGACAAAATGCCCACACCCAGGAGCGACGTTCATGGCCATCGAGGTCCGTATCCCGACCATCCTGCGCACGTACACCGATGGCGCCAAGTCGGTCGAGGGTTCCGGTGCCACCCTTGCCGAGCTCCTCGGTGACCTTGACTCCCGGCACGGCGGGCTGCGCGAGCGCCTGGTGGACGGATCCGGGCTGCGGCGCTTTGTCAACGTCTACCTCAACGACGAAGACGTGCGGTTCCTCGGCGGGCTGGAGACGCCGGTGAAGGACGGCGACACGGTAACGGTGCTGCCGGCGGTGGCTGGCGGGCGGCGCTGAGGCCGCCATCCCGGCGGCCGCGGCCGCGCCCCGAGGAGGGCGAGCCTGATGCGGTACGACTCACTGCTTGACTCGGTCGGCGGGACGCCGCTGGTCGGGCTGCCCCGGCTGTCACCCGCCCCGGACGTGCGGCTGTGGGCGAAGCTGGAGGACCGCAACCCGACCGGGTCGGTCAAGGACCGGGCCGCGTTCTTCATGATCGAGCAGGCGGAGAAGGACGGGCTGCTGGCACCCGGCGCTACCATCCTGGAGCCAACATCGGGCAACACCGGCATCGCGCTGGCGATGGTCGCCCGCCTGCGCGGCTACCGGATGATCTGCGTGATGCCGGAGAACACCTCGGCCGAGCGCAGGCAGCTGCTGGGGATGTACGGGGCGCAGGTGATCTCCTCCCCGGCCGCGGGCGGCTCCAACGAGGCGGTCCGGGTGGCCCGGCGGCTCGCGGAGGCGCACCCCGACTGGGTGATGCTCTACCAGTACGGCAACGAGGCGAACACCCGCGCCCACTACCAGACCACCGGGCCGGAGCTGCTCGCCGACCTGCCCGCGATCACGCATTTCGTGGCCGGCCTGGGCACCACCGGGACCCTCATGGGCGTGGGCCGTTACCTGCGCGAGCACGTGCCCGGGGTGGCGATCGTGGCCGCCGAGCCGCGTTACGGGGAGCTGGTGTACGGGCTGCGCAACGTGGACGAGGGCTTCGTTCCGGAACTGTATGACCCCTCGGTCCTGACCACGCGGTTCTCGGTCTCCTCGGCCGACGCGCTGCGCCGGACCAGGGAACTGCTCGACAGCGAGGGGATCTTCGCCGGGATCTCCACCGGGGCCGCCCTCCACGCCGCGCTGGCGATGGCGGCAAAGGCGCAGGCCGCGGGCGACCGGGCCGACATCGCGTTCATCGTCGCCGACGGCGGCTGGAAGTACCTGTCCACCGGGGCGTACTCGGGCACGCTGGAGGAGGCCGAGGCCCGCCTGGAGGGCCAGCTGTGGGCGTAACGAGCCAGCGGATCGCCCGGGCGTGCCGCGGCGCGTAACCTGGTCGACCGTGCGATTGACGATCATCGGGTGCTCGGGGTCGTTCCCGGGCCCGGATAGTCCCGCCTCTAGCTACCTGCTGGAGGCGGAAGGGTTCCGGCTCCTGCTCGACTTGGGCAGCGGGTCGCTTGGCGTGCTGCAGCGGCATGTAGGCCTGTACGACATCGACGCGGTCTGCCTGAGCCACCTGCACGCCGACCATTGCCTCGACCTGTGCGCCTACTACGTGGCCCGCACCTTCCACCCCCACGGCCCGCGGCCGCGGATCCCGGTGTATGCACCGGGCGGGGCCGCGTCCCGGATGGCGCAGGCATACGGCCTGGCTGAGTCGCCGGGCATGACGGAGGCCTTCGAGTTCTGCACGCTGGCGCCCGGCAGCCAGCGGATCGGCCCGTTCCAGGTTGCCACCGCGCACGTCAACCATCCGGTCGAAACGTTCGGCTTTCGGCTGGAGCACGCGGGGCGGAGCATCGCCTACTCCGCCGACACCGGCGAGTCGGCGGCCCTGGTCGAGCTGGCCCGCGGGGCAGACCTGCTGCTGTGCGAGGCCTCCTTCCTCGAAGCTCCCGGCCTGCCGAGCGACCTGCACCTGACCGCGCGGCAGGCGGCGCAGCACGCTGCCCGCGCCGGGGCGGGGCGGCTGATGCTGACCCACCTGGTGCCGTGGAACGACCAGGCCCGCACCCTGGAGGAGGCCCGCGGGTCCTCGTTCACCGGGCCGATCTCGCTGGCGGCCTCCGGCTATTCGCTGGAGCTCGGCTGAGCGCTCACCCGGGCGTGGCCGCCGGCGTGGGCCGCCCCTAGCGCTGGGCAATGCTGGGGGCGCTCGCTGCCTGACGCAGCGGCTGCGCGCCGATGACCTCGTCGATCAGCCGGGTCAGTGAGTAGTGATCGGCCGGCTGGGTCAAGACGGCACCGGACACCCCCGGTGCGAGCAGCACGAACGGCACCCGATTGACCGGATCTCCCTCGTCGAACGTGACGACGATCGCCAGCCGCCCGCGCCGCCAGTCGGGCCCGGACATCAGCACCGGCATCCAGAGCCGCAGCCAGGCATCCGCCTGCGCCAGCGTCCCGTCGTGGGCGTCGTTGACGAGGTTGGGCGTGATCAGGCCGACCGTGGGCAGGGTCCCGCCCCGCGCGTCCGAGACCAGGGCCCCGCCGGACGGCGTGCCGGCCGGCAGGTCGCCGGACCGGCACGCGGCGGCCTCGCCCGGGATGTACGCCCACGGATTGTGCCTCACCGCGTAGTCCCCGCTGTTGGCCAGGTCGCACGGCCGGGGCATGGACTCCTCGTAGGAACGTGCGGTCTTGCCGAGGGCCAGGGCCTGGCCGAAGACCGACGGCCCCGGATAGGTGCATCCGGGGCCCGGGTTGCAGTCCCCCGGGTCGTTGAACGTGGACCCGCTGAAGATGGCGAGGTAGTTCGGCAGGCTGGGGTGGGTGATGGCGTCCCAGCGCGTGGCATGCGCATACCGGCGGGCGAGCTGCCACAGGTACGGCATGCCATCCGGGAAGACCTGGTCCGCGCTGTGGTTCTCCTCCATGATCACGAGGATCTTGCTCACGCCGCGGCCCACCGCGAAGGCGCGCGATGATGGCGGGCTGGCCGCCGCGGAACCCGACGCCGTTGCGGACACGGACGCCGGGGTGGTGGTGGTGGTGGTGCCCTGCCCGGACGGGATGCCCCCGGCGCCGCAGCCCGCGGCGAGGCAGCCCACCAGCCCAGCGCCGATCAGCCGGGCGAGCCGGTGTGCCCGGCGGGCCGGGCGGCGCGGCTGTCCCCCCGGTGGGCGCGGTTCCGGCGTGGCTGGGTGGGCGGGCACCCGAGCGGGATTGCGCACCCTTCCGACGATAGCCCGGCTCACCGGGGCCGGCGGACTCGTGACGGCCGCCTGGTGAAGTGGTGGGCGGAGCGATAGGCAAGTGGAGCTGGCCGGGCCGGGGTGCCGGTGCGGATTAGGATCGGTGGTTATGCGGGTTCTCGTGACCGGTGGTGCTGGTTTTATTGGTTCGCATTTG
>DASYQM010000216.1:0-12472 GCA_036005525.1 Streptosporangiaceae bacterium | reverse complement strand
ACGTACTCGGACCCGATCGGCGGGTTCGAGTACACCGCGACGTCGACACAGGGCAGCTTCGCCGGCGCCGCGTCGGGCGCTCTGCCCGGTCCCTGGTCGGCAACCGTGGCCCACACCCCGCTTGGCACCTCCGCCACAATCACCGGTGGTGACTTTTCGCTCGCTACCTACCGGCACGGCGCGCTCACCAAAGTCACCGGTGACTTCACCGGTGGCACGGTCCAGCAGTTGTCCGGTTTCACCGGGTGCGTCAACCAGCGATATGCCGTGCACGGTCTGCTGGGCGACGTGGGCTTTGGTTCACCCGGCAGCGGCACGGGCACCTTCGCCGCCACGCTGACGCACTACCGCACGAAGATCTTCGGATATTGCGTGACCTATTCCGCGAGCATCAGCGGATCACTTTCGCTGGCCCCATCCTGACCCCCGCTATCTGCGGCGAGAGAGCCTCAGGGTCAACGGGAGCAGGAGGAACTGGGCGCCAAATGGGTGCGCTCGGCATCCCCAACCGGCTGGGTGATCAGTTGGTGCTCTGCTGGAGACGACTGGGCGTACCGGCCTGCCGTAACGGAGCCCGAAGCGCAAGTTGCGGGCCTCGAGTGGGGAGTCAGTCCAAGCCGACTGGGCTAGCGTGGCCGGCCAGTGTCTGGGTCGCCGGTCGCTACGCCTGTGGGTCTGCCTGCCCGAGGCTGGCCAGGGCCCGCCGCAGCTCTCGGCGTGAGCCGACTCCGAGCTTGGCGTACACCTTGCTGAGATGCCATTCGACGGTCCGGGTGCTGAGGAATAGCTGGGCTCCGATCTCTACGTTGGTGCGGCCGCCGGCGGCGAGCCGGGCGATGTACGCTTCCTGGGCGGTGAGCTCGCTGACCGTCTCGACAGTCCGCTTGCGCACCGTGTCGCCAGTGGCCAGCAACTCACGCCGGGCCCGCTCGGCGAACGCCTCGATGCCCATGGTGGTGAACAGGCCATGGGCGGTCCGCAGCTCGGCGCGGGCGTCCCGGCGCCGGTTCTCGCGGCGCAGCCATTCGCCGTACAGGAGATGGGCGCGGGCTACGGCCGGTCGCATGCGGGTCCGGCCGAGCCGCTCGATCGCCTCGCGATAGAAGTTCTCGGCGGTCTCACCCTCACTCAGCAGGGCACGCGAGCGCGCCTCGGTGCCAACCGCCCAGTCGGTGCCGCTGGCGCGGGTCGTCTCGGAAAGCCGCTGCAGAGCGTCGGATGCGCGCGCGGGCTGGCCGCTGCGGACGGCCGCCTCGACCAGCTCGGTGAGCGACCAGCCGAGGACGCCTATGTCGTCGTACTCGCACACCAGCTCGGCGGCGGCGAGGGCCTTGTCGTAGTGGCCGAGGCCGTTGTAAAGCAAGGCGGCGGCGTAGCCGGTAGTCACTCCCCTCCCCTCACCCCGGCTCGTCACGCCGTCCATGGTGGCCTGGATGAGCTCGGTCGCCTCGGCCTCATGGCCCCGCCACGCGGCGACGCCCAGGGCACCGTAGGGCCCGAGCTGGGTCCCGGTCGCGTCGGCGACCGCCCGCGCCTCCGCGATGAGCGCCGCGCCCTGCTGCAGCTCGCCCGCGTGGGTGTGCAGGAGGATGCGGGACCGGACCGCGAGGGGGAGCTCACTGAGTGCCCCTGCTTCACGCGCGAGCTTGACGTGTCGGCTGGCCAGGATGTGCCATGTCTCGTCGTCCCACACCGCCATGGCTGCCCGTTCGGCGAGCCACAGCCAGCTGAGCCCCTCCTCCGCCGAGATGTCCTGGCTGCGGAAGGTGAGCAGCGCCCGTCTCAGGGCGGGCGTCCCGGCCGCGTAGCCCTCCGTGACCAGCAGCGCCAGGCCGTCCAGGAGCAGGTCGGGGGCGCGCGCCGGGGCCAGTGGCGCGGGCGCCATACGTGCGGCTCTGGCCACGTCCCCGACCGCTGGAGACAGGCGGCCGACGAACAGTGCGGCGGTGAACGCCTCTAGGTAGGTCTCGCGGGCCAGCCCGATGTCCAGCGCCTCGAGCTGCTTGGCCGCGCTGAGCATGAGCGGGGGCGCGTCACGGCCATGGGTCGAGGCGAACGCGATCTGTGCGCGCAACAGGTCGCCGCGGGCACGCTGCAGTTCATCCAGCGGCCCGGCCTGTGCAATGGCCAGCAGGCCGAGCGCTGCGTCGAGGGCGCCAGCCTGGTGCTTGGCTTGCGCTGCAGCTAGCGCCCGCTGTGCGCGGCGCGCCGGGTCGAGCGTCAGCCGGGTGGACTGCTCCAGGAACGCGGCCGCCGCCGCGAGACCACCGCGGCGCTGTGCCCGGCCTGCGGACTGTTCAAGTTCGGCAGCCACTTCCTCATCTGGGCCCGGCGCGGCCTGGGCCCGGTGCCAGGCCCGCCGGTCGGGATCGGCCGCCGGGTCGGTGGCCTCGGCCAGCGCGCCGTGCAGCTCCTGCCTCGTCTGGACCGAGGCCGATCGGTAGGCCGCCGAGCGCACCAGCGGATGCCGGAACCGCACCCGGGCGCCGAACTCTGCCAGTCCCGCCTCCGCCGCCGGCCCTGCCGCCCCGGCGCCGATCGCGAGCCGCCCGGCCGCCCGCCACACCAGCACCGGATCGCCGGTCGGATCGGCCGCCGCCAGCTGCACCAGCCGCTGGGTCTGTCTCGGCAGCGCCTCGAGCTGCCGCCCGAAGCTCTCCTCGATCCGCCCGTCGAGCGGTACCGCGCTGCTGACCCCGAACCCGCCCGTTAGCTGTGCCGGCGTCAGCCCTCGCGGCAGCTCCAGCAACGCCAGCGGGTTGCCGTGCGTGTCGGCGATGATGCGGTCCCGGACTTGCGCGTCCAGCGGCCCGGTCAGTCCGGTCAGTACCGACTCCAGCAGCACCGCCGCATCGTCCTCGGCGAGGCCCTCCACCACGAGCTCTGGCAGCCCGGCCACGTCCTCGCCCGGAACCCGCGTCGCGAACACCAGGCCCACCGGCTCGGCCGCCAGCCGCCGGGCCGCGAACCCGAACGCCTGCGCTGAGGCGTGGTCCAGCCACTGCTGGTCATCCACCACGCAGATCAGCGGGCGTTCCCCCGCTGCCTCGGACAGCAGGCCCAGCACGGCCAGGCCGACCAGGAACCGGTCCGGGACTGGGCCGGCGCTGATGCCGAACGCGGTCCACAGCGCCTCACGCTGCGGAACCGGAAGAGACTCAGCATGATCGAGCATCGGCGCGCACAGCTGATGTAGTGCCGCGAAGGCCAGCTCCATTTCCGACTGCACGCCCGCTGCCCGCGCTACCAGGCATCCCGAGGCCCGCCCGGCCAGGTAGTCCAGCAGAACGGTCTTGCCCACGCCGGGCTCACCGCGCACCACCAGGGCCCGGCCCTCACCGGCCCGCACGCCGGCAACGAACCGGTCAAGTACGCCACGTTCCCTGAACCGGTCCGTTAGCCCTGCTGCGGGCCCTCTGATACCAGAATGTGCCGTCATCGGCCCGGCGTTACACAGCAACCATGGCGGCGGCAGCGCCTACTGCGGCAAGGCGACACCGGAACGCCGCGCTGCGGTCGCCCGGCCAGGCATGAGCGCTCACACGGCCTCCAGGAGGACACCATTAACGCCGCCCGTCAGCCTACCGGGGGACCGAACCCGGAGAACCAGGCGCCCGGCCGCTGTTTGATGGGGGATCTGCGCCGTTACCCCTGGCATCGGCGGCTGGCAGCGTGACCGTGTCTCCGCCAGCTAGACCGTGGTGATCGTCGTCGGAAGCCCGTCCCGCGCTACCCACCGTGTGGTCGGGTTCGGTCGCCGCCAGCAGGCCCGCTACTCGCCGGTGCCCTCGGTGATCGTGCTGCATGTGCGGCAAGAGAATGTTCGTTCAGCGTGGTGCAGGTGAACGCTCAGCAGATGCTTCCAACCGAGTACTGGCGTGGCCTGGACCGCAGACCAGAGCTCCGGCCAGTGGTTACCACGGGCGCGACGCGCCCCCCAGAGCGCGAGGCTGAGGCAAGTACCACCCCGAAGATCAACTGGGCCGGCGCCTCGCCCCGCAGGCGCCGGCCATCCCCGCCAGCGGAAGGAAGCCCCATGCCCACAGTCACCGTCGCCCAGGAGAACAACACCGACATCGAGATCTACTACGAGGACCATGGCGCCGGCCAGCCGGTCGTGCTGATCCACGGCTACCCGCTCAGCGGCCGCGCCTGGGACAAGCAGGTCCCGGTCCTGCTGGAGGCCGGGCACCGGGTCATCACCTACGACCGGCGCGGGTTCGGCAAGTCCAGCCAGCCGACGTTCGGGTACGACTACGACACCTTCGCCGCCGACCTGGCAGCTTTGCTGGAGTACCTGGACCTGTCTGACACCGTGCTGGTCGGGCACTCGATGGGCACCGGGGAGGTCACCCGCTACCTGGGCCGCTACGGCTCCGGCCGGGTGGCCAAGGGCGTGCTCGTCTCCCCGATCCCGCCGTACCTGCTGCAGACCCCCGACAACCCCGACGGGGTGCCCCCAAGCCTGTTCGACGGGTTCGCCCAGGCCGCCCGGGCGGACACCCCGGCCTGGATGAAGGGATTCCTGGACAACTTCTACAACATCGACACCCTGCGCGGCACCCTGGTGTCCGACCAGGCCTGGCAGGCCAGCTGGAACCTCGCCGTCGCCGCGTCGGCCACCACCGCGGTGGCGTGCATCGGCACCTGGACCACCGACTTCCGCGCCGACCTGCCCAAGATCGACGTGCCGGTGCTGGTCGTCCAGGGCGACGCGGACCAGGTCCTGCCGCTGGACAAGACCGGCAAACGGCTGCCCGGCCTGATCACCGACGTGCAGGTGACCGTCGTCGAGGGCGGCCCGCACGCCATCGCCTGGACCCACGCCAGCCAGGTCAACACCGCCCTGCTCGACTTCATCCGCAGCTAACGCAGCTGAACCCTCCGCCCCGAAAGGAAGAACACCCATGTCGAACCACTTCAGCGCCGCCGATTTCAAGTCCCCGGGCGGCGACGCCCGCCTGGACCTGACCGACCTGTTCGTCTTCGCGGCGCCCGATAACCCCGGCAAGACCGTGCTGATCATGAACGCCAACCCCTTCACCCCAGGCGACGGGTTCCACCCTGACGCGGTCTACCGGTTCAACATCGACAACGACGGCGACGCGGTGGCCGATGTGGCGTTCAGCTTCACCTTCTCCCAGCCCCGCGACGGCCGGCAGACCGCCACCGCCTACTACGCCACCGGCAGCGACGCCCAGATCCGTGAACCACGCGGCGAAACGCTCATCCAGGCCACCCCGGTGGGCTTCGATGCCACCGCCACGCCCGTCCAGGCCGGCCCCTGCCGGCTGTTCACTGGCCAGCGCAGCGACCCCTTCTTCGCCGACGCCGACGGCGTCCTGCACTGGCTGGTCGACGGCGCCAAAGGCGACTTCCAGTGGTCCGGGACCGACACCTTCGCCAGCGCCAACATCTTCTCCATCGCGCTGGAGGCACCCAACGACATGCTCGGCCCCGGGCCGATCGGAACATGGATAACCACCAGCGTGCGCCGCGACGGCACGCTCGTGCCGATGGACCGCGAAGGCAACCCCTCGTTCAACCCGATTCTCAACCCCAACGGCATCAAAGACCAGTTCAACGCCACCGACCCGGCCGACGACGTGACGAACTACTTGCAGCCGCTGTCGCAGGTGCTGCATCAGCATGGCTACCCACCCGACGAAGCCACCGCTGCCGCCCGCACCCTGCTGCCCGACATCCTGCACTACGACCGCACCAGGCCAGCCCACTACCCCAACGGCCGGGTCATGACCGACGACGTCTTCTCCACCCGTATGATCTTCATGGTCCACGGGCAGGCCACCCCCCAAAACATCAAGCCCCACGAGGATCTGATGCCCGAGTTCCCGTTCCTCGGGACGCCGCACCCTTAACGGCCAGGGCCGATCTCCTCCGCCCCAACTGCCAGGCAGTAGTTCCCCCCGGATGATCTGACATCCCTCTTGAGCTGGGAAACATTGCAGGGATCGACCCGATGATCCCGTAGACGCTCGTGCTCAAGCCGGGGGTGGTCATTTACGGCGTCTACAACGATCCAGGAGGTGCCTGACCATGGAATACCTGGTCAGCATGACCACCCATGTTCCGGACGGAACGCCGGAAGAAGCGGTCCAGGCCATCCGCGCCCGCGAGGCCGTCCGCTCGCGCGAGCTCGTCGCCCAGGGACACTTGCTGCGCCTGTGGCGCCCGCCGCTGCAACCGGGCGAATGGCGCACCCTCGGGCTGTTCGCCGCCGCCGACGGCGACCGGCTCGAGGAGGTTCTCGCCTCGATGCCGCTGCGGGTGTGGCGCACCGATGAGGTCACCCCGCTCTCGCCGCACCCGAACGACCCGCCCCGTGCGCCCACTAGCAGCGCCGTCACGGCCACGGAGTTCCTGGTGGCCTTCGCCCTGGCCGTTCCGCTGGGCACGGCCGGCCAGACAGTGGAGGACGCCAAAGCCCGTGAGGCGCGGGCCGCGCATGACTTGGCCGGCCAGGGACACCTGCTCCGGCTGTGGACCCTGCCAGACGCGCGGGCACTGGGCCTGTACCAAGCCCGCGACGCGGCCCAGATGCAGGCGATCCTGGAGGCGCTGCCGCTGGCCCCTTGGATGACCGTGGACACCACGCCGCTGTCGCCGCACCCGAGCGACCCGGCGATCATGTTCCCGCCGACCACGGCGCTGACGGGGAACGCATGAGAGATAAGGGCCCGTTGCTAAAGGTGGCAGCTACACACGGGCGTTTCTCGATCGTGCAGTCGGGCCTTTGCTCTGGTGGGCGCAACTGGGTTCGAACCAGTGACCCCTCGCTTGTAAGGCGAGTGCTCTACCACTGAGCTATGCGCCCCGCCCGCTCCACACGGCGACCGCGCTCAGCGTACCGGGTGCGCGTCCTAGTCGAAGTGACGGCGGGCCAGTTCCGCAACTGCATCGCTCACCGTGAGCCGGTTGCGGAGCCGCTCCAGCCGCGCGTCCATCGGCGCGCCGCGCACCCCGCCGATGAGGGCCTGCTCGAAGTGGATCGCGCCGGCGAAAGCAGCAGCGAAACGCATCCCATCCGGCAGCAGATCTCGCTCGGCGGGCTCAAGCCGACGACACCGGGAGTATCCGGCCGCGACCGCGGCGATGCGATCTTCGTCCGGCCGGATGTGCCGGGCGGACGGCTGGTCGCCGGGCACCCCCACGTCCAGGTGGGATTCGAGCAGGCAGTATCCCAGATCCAGGAGCGGCACCCCGAGCCCTGCGTTCTCCCAGTCGATGAGGGTTACCTCGTCCCGCGCGGTGCGGATCGCGTTTCCCGGCCATGGGTCGCCGTGCACCACCGCGGTCGGCAGCAGCGATGTCCGCCGCTGGACCTCGAGCAGGACGGCCCGCAACTGCTCCAGCAGTGGCCGCTGGTCCGCTGGAACCATGCTTTGCACCGCCTCAAGCCGGGCGAGGGCCGCCGGGATGGCCGTCTCCGGGTGCCAGAGCGTTCTTTCCACCGCCGCGCCCGAGCCCACAGCGCTCGTTTCGTCAGCGAACGTACTCGCATCGAGGGCATGCAGCCGGCCGAGAGCCTCGCCGAGCAGGCGAAGCTGGCCGGTGCCGGGCTGCAGCGGCGTCCCGGCCACGTACGTGGTCGCGAGGGTGGCCCAGACCCCGGCCAGGCCGACGAGGTCGCCGCTGTGGGTGCGGATCACGCGTGGCGCCGGGTAAGCGCGGTCCTCCAGCCAGCGCAGGGTAGCGGCACGCCCGCACAGCCAGTCCGTTGCGGCCATTGTCCCGCCCCCGAACTGCCCGGCCAGGGGCACGTCCGTGCGGAGCGCCCGTACCACGAGGCCTGCTCCAGCCGGACTGCCGACATGGTAGGTCACCCTGGTGCCGCGCACGGATCCGGCCAGCCGGCGGATGCCGGCCGGTTCGATTCCCGTCTCGTGGTACTCGCGGAGGATGCGTCCTACCACCGCGGCATCGGTCACGGCGGCCCGTCCTTACCTCCTGGCGGGGCCCCGGCCGAGGACTCGTTCGAGTGCGCGGGCGACCTCCTCGGACAGCCCGGGTGCCTCACCGCTGGACAATCCACGCACCTCGGTGCCGGACAGGCCGGGCACCTCGGCGTCCCGGCCGACGCCGACCCCCGTCGCGGCCGCTACTCCCCCGGTCGCCGCCACTCCCCCCAGCGCGGCTCCCTCGGGCACGGCAATTCGTTCGGGTGCGGCGACCGCCTCCGGCGCCACGGCCACCTCCGACGGCACGGTCATCTCCGGCGCCACGGCCATCTCCGGCGCCACGGCCACCTCAGGCGCCACGACGAATCCGCAGTCGCGGCACTCTACCTCGCCGAGCCGACGGACCAGCCGCACGCTGCCGCACCGGCTGCACTGGTCCAGGTCCGCCTTCCAGTCGTGCATGCCCTGGCACGTTGGGCAGATCAGGACCTGCTGATCGCCCCGGACGCCGCGCCGCCACGGGCTATGTCCCCGTACCGGGTCCACTTGCCGCGAGCCACAGCGGTAGCAGGCCATCGTGTCCGTTCCTTCGCTGTCTCCCCGAGGGCCTGCCGGCGCCTAGTCCAGTTCGGCGAGCGCCTTCTGGTACTCGGCGATGTCACGCGCCTCGAGGAGCGGGTTGACTACCTTCCACCGGACCACGCCTGACTTGTCGATCACGAAAGTGCCGCGGTTGGCCAGGCCCTTGTCGGCGTCGAACACACCGTAGAGGCTGGCGACCCCGCCGTGTGGCCAAAAGTCAGACAGCAGGCCGAATCCGAAGCTCTCGGTATCCGACCACTTCCGCAGCACGTACGTGGAGTCCACCGACACGGTGAGCAGCTCAACATCATCCCGCGCGACCTCAGGGAGGAAGTCGTCACGCAGCGCGGACAGCTCCGTGGTGCACACGCCGCTGAACGCGAGCGGGTAGAAGACGAGCACCACGTTCTTGGCCCCTCGGAAGCTGGACAGCCGGACGGGCTCGCCGTGCTGGTTCTGCAGCTCGAAATCCGGGGCCTCCTGGCCGACCTCGACCGCCATTCACTCATCCTTTCTGCGGGAGACGCATGCCCATTGCGGAAGGCGCATACGCGGGACGCCGTGCCCTGGGCACACCGATACGCTCAGTCTGCCATCAGCCATCCCCCGGTGCGCACACCCGCCGGGGCCCGCGCCGTCACCGGCCAGGCCCGCACGGGCCCGGCGCTCAGCGGCGGGCTCTGGGCGCGACCAGGCGGGTGCCGAGCCAGTCGCGGCCCGCACTCACGCTGGACGTCTGGGAAAGCCCCGCGGTGGGCGCCGCTTCGCCGATCTCACTGGGCTCCACGTGGTTGGCTCGGCCAGCCTTCGGCGTGAGCAGCCAGATGTAGCCACCGTCGGCGAGTGGTGTGAGCGCGTCCACCAGGGCGTCGACGAGGTCGCCGTCCCCGTCCCGCCACCACAGCAGGACCACGTCGACGACGTCGTCGTAGTCCTCATCGACAAGTTCGGTGTCCTTCTGGCGGCCGATGGCCTCGCGCAACTCCTGATCGCAGTCGTCGTCGTAGCCGATCTCCTGCACCACCTGACCCGGCTTGATGCCGAGTCGTTCGGCCAGGCCCTGTTGATCCTGCGCCTGGCGCGCGGTCGCGCTCACTGACTCCTCCTCAGATCCTTTCTCGCGGCACTATCCCCGCGTCCGGCCACCCGCCTGGCCGGAGCCGCGTTGGCGGGCGGATTACCGCAGCCGCCGTGCGCGCACTGCTTGCCCGCACAGTCCACACTGGGTCGGCCCGCCGCGCAAGTGCCATAGGGCCCCGATGTGAAATCCACGTTTCCCCCGAGCCTTCCTCCCGCACGCGAGTCATGCAAGATACGACAGGCGCACCTGCCTGTCCGTATTGTCCACGTTCAGGTCGACAAGAGCCACCGATTGCCAAGTTCCCAGCGCCATGCGGCCAGCCAGGACCGGTACCAGCAGGAACGGCGCGACGAGCGCGGGCAGAACATGCGACCGGCCGTGCCCGCGTGACCCGTGCGCGTGCCGCCAGCGATCATCGGCGGGCAGTATTTCCGCCAGCGCCGAGAGCAGGTCGGCGTCGCTGCCCGCACCGAGTTCCATCAGGGCCAGCCCAGCGGTGGCATGCGAAACGAACACGTGCAGCAGGCCGTCGCCGCCCCCGGCCGCCGCCGCGGTGAACTCAGCGCAGGCTGACGTGATGTCGTGCACGCTCTCGCGCCGCCCGGTCACGACGTGGATCACTTCGCTTTTCATACCAAACGACTGTGGCAACGACCCCCCGCCGCCGCAACCCGCCGTGCCTGCCCGGGTGAGACGATCCCGGCGGCCGTACTACCTGCCACCCTTCTTGCGGGTGGCGCCGCTCTTCGCGTCGGCACCCGCCGCGCCACCCTTCTCCCGGCCCGCGGTCTTCGCGCGCGGCGCCGCCTTGCGCGTGCTGCTGGCCCGCCGCACGCGCTCGACCACCGCATCCGGGCCCGGGAACACCAGCCGCGTGTGCCCATCCTCGAACCGCACCAGGTAAGGCGGCTCTCCCGCGCTGCCACGAACCTCGACAATCTCGCCAGTCCGGCCCGGGTCGCCGACGTTATGCCCGTAAATGTGAAGCCGATCGCCTACCGCTGCTTCCATAGACCCGCCTCTCTCGCGTTGACGGTTCGGATGACTCACATAGCCTGAGAGTGTGCCCTCGCGCACCCTCGATGTACCCAGCCTGGCACGCCGGGCTCTTCTGTGGGGAGGGCCGGGTTCACCTGGGGTCCGGGCGGGGATGCGCGGGCCGGGCACACGGACCAGAATTGGTCTGGACAACCCCTGACCAACGGGGGCGGCAACCAGCCACCCCCGGCCACGCCCGCGGCGGCTACCAGCCGCCACCATCGCGGAAGGCGGGATACCCCGTGCCTGCTGGACGTCAGCGCTTCTCGATCATCAGCGACGGCCTCCCGACGCAGCTGCCGGATATCGATCCGGACGAGACCAGGGAGTGGGTCGAGTCGTTCGACGACGTCGTTCGCACCCGCGGCCGGACCCGCGCCAGGTACGTCATGCTGCGCCTGCTCGAGCGGGCCAGGGAACAGCAGGTCGGCGTCCCCGGCCTGCGCAGCACCGACTACATCAACACGATCCCGCCGGAGGGTGAGCCCTGGTTCCCCGGCGACGAGTACGTCGAGCGGCGCATCCGCGCCTATATTCGGTGGAACGCCGCCATCATGGTGTCCCGCGCCAACCGGCCTGGCCTCGGCGTGGGCGGCCACATCGCCACCTACGCCTCGGCCGCGAGCCTGTACGAGGTCGGGTTCAACCACTTCTTCCGCGGCAAGGACCACGGCGAGTCCGGCGACCAGGTGTTCTTCCAGGGCCACGCGGCGCCGGGCATCTACGCGCGCGCGTTCCTCGAGGGGCGGCTGACCGAGCAGCAGCTCAACGGCTTCCGCCAGGAGCTCTCGCATCCCGGCGGCGGCCTGCCCTCCTACCCGCACCCGCGGCTGATGCCGGACTTCTGGGAGTTCCCCAGCGTGTCCATGGGACTGAGCGCCATCGACGCGATCTACCAGGCCCGGTTCAACCGGTACCTGCTCGCCAGGGAGCTCAAGGACACGAGCAGATCGCACGTCTGGTCCTTCCTCGGCGACGGCGAGATGGACGAGCCTGAGGCGCTGGGTGCGATCGGGCTGGCGGCCCGCGAGGAACTCGACAACCTCACCTTCGTCATCAACTGCAACCTGCAGCGGCTGGACGGGCCGGTCCGCGGCAACGGGAAGATCATCCAGGAGCTTGAGGCGTCCTTCCGCGGCGCGGGCTGGAACGTCATCAAGGTCATCTGGGGCCGGGACTGGGACCCGCTGCTGGCGCAGGACACCGACGGCGTGCTGGTGAACAAGATGAACACCACGCCGGACGGCCAGTTCCAGACCTACGCGGTCGAGAGCGGCGCCTACACCAGGGAGAACTTCTTCGGCACCGACCCGCGGCTGCGGGCGATGGTGGAGCACCTGTCCGACGACGAGATCCGCAACCTGTCCCGGGGCGGGCACGACTACCGCAAGGTCTACGCGGCGTTCAAGGCCGCGACCGAGCACGTCGGCCAGCCGACGGTGATCCTGGCGCACACCATCAAGGGCTGGACGCTCGGGCCCGACTTCGAGGGGCGCAACGCCACCCACCAGATGAAGAAGCTGACCGTCGCCGAGCTGAAGGAGTTCCGCGACCGGCTGTACCTGGAGATCCCCGATTCGGCGCTGGAGGCGGAGCTGCCGCCGTACTACCACCCGGGCGAGGACTCGGACGAGATCCAGTACATGCGGGAACGGCGCGCGGCCCTGGGCGGGTACCTGCCGCGGCGGGTCGTCCGGGCCAAGCCGCTCACGCTGCCGGCCGACTCGGCGTACGACGAGCTCAAGCGCGGCTCGGGCAAGCAGCCCGTGGCCACCACCATGGCCTTCGTCCGGCTGCTCAAGGACCTGATGAAGGACAAGGAGATCGGCGCGCGGTTCGTCCCGATCATCCC
>DASYQM010000215.1:0-7934 GCA_036005525.1 Streptosporangiaceae bacterium | reverse complement strand
TCCCACCCCGCACCACCGTCACGCAGCACGACGCCCAGCCCGCACGCGGCAGCGAACCCCAGCCAGCCGCAGCCGGCACCCTGGCCATTTCCGCCCGCGCGACCATCCATTCAGATGAGCTGGCTTTTATCACCGGCCAGGTCTCCTCCCTCCAGGCGGCGATCTGCTCCTCGTCCCGCTCGGCCGCCCGCCGGGCCCGCCTCCAGCACCGCCTCCAGCTCCCGCATCTGCGCCGGGGACAGCTTGCACGGGCCACCACCAGGCCCTTTCGACAACAACGCCGCCCGGCTACCAGCAGCCAGCGCCCGCCGCCACCGGTTCGCCGACATCCGAGTCACCCCGAAACCGCCGGGCCACCTCCCGGTCAGTGGCCCCGGCCTCAATCAAGTCAGCCGCCGCTAACCGCACCTGCTCCCGGCGGGCCCGCTCAGCCGCGGTCAGCCACCGCCATCGGGATACCTCATGACCCAGGGAGAACACCGCGTGGCGCCCGTGACCAGCCCAGTAACCCCCGGCATTAAAGATCTTTTAGGAAGACGGGCAACCGGGCCCGGGTCAGGGTGTCTTCGTCCAGGCCCGAAGCGGGCGGCTGCGGGGCGATCAGGGATTCTCGAGGAGAGTTGAGCCTGCCCCCGATCTGTCCTGCTACAGAATGGGTCAGGCGAGAGGATCTCGCCACCTTCGAGAGTCAGGAGCCTGAGATGGCCAAGGTGTTGTGCGTGCTTTATGAAGACCCGGTCGACGGGTACCCGACCTCTTATGCCCGCGATGAGATCCCGCGGATTGCGTCGTACCCAGGCGGGCAGACCACGCCCAGCCCGCACGGCATCGACTTCACCCCGGGAGAGCTGCTGGGCAGCGTGTCGGGAGAGCTGGGCTTGCGCGGGTTCCTGGAAGCGGCCGGCCACACGCTGGTGGTGACCTCCGACAAGGACGGACCGGATTCGGTGTTTGAGCGCGAGCTGGTGGATGCCGACATCGTGATCTCCCAGCCGTTTTGGCCTGCCTACCTGACCCGGGAGCGGATCGCCAAGGCCAAGAACCTCAAGCTCGTTATCACGGCCGGGATCGGCTCGGATCACTACGACCTGCAGGCGGCCAGCGAGGCGGGCCTGACCATCGCGGAGATCACCTACTCCAACAGCATCAGCGTCTCCGAGCACGTGGTGATGATGATTCTGTCGCTGGTGCGCAACTACATCCCGTCCTATGGGTGGGTGATCCGGGGCGGTTGGAACATCGCCGACTGTGTGGAGCGCTCCTATGACCTGGAGGGCATGACGGTCGGCACGGTGGCGGCCGGGCGAATCGGCTCGGCGGTGCTGCGGCGGCTCAAGCCGTTCGATGTGAAGCTGTGCTACACCGACCTGCACCGGCTGCCCGAGCAGCTCGAGCGCGAGCTGGGGGTCACGTTCTATGAGAGCGCGGCGGAGATGGTGCCGCACTGCGACGTAGTGACGATCAACGCCCCGCTGTACCCAGGCACCGAGGGCCTGTTCAACGACGAGCTGATCGCGACGATGAAGCGCGGCGCCTACATCGTCAACACCGCACGCGGCAAGATCTGCGACCGGGACGCGATCGTCCGGGCGCTGGAGGGCGGTCAGCTGGCGGGGTATGCGGGTGATGTCTGGTTCCCGCAGCCCGCACCGCGGGATCACCCGTGGCGCAGCATGCCGCATCACGGCATGACCCCGCACATCTCCGGCTCGTCACTGTCGGCGCAAGCGCGCTACGCGGCCGGCACCCGTGAGATTCTCGAATGCTGGTTTGAGAACCGGCCGATCCGCGAGGAGTACCTGATCGTGCAGGGCGGCCGGCTGGCCGGGGCGGGAGCGCACTCCTATAAGCCGGGCGATGCCACCGGCGGGTCGGAGGAGGCGGCCCGTTTCAAGACGTGAACCACCTGATGCATTCACGCTCCGCCGGTCAGGCCTGCCACCAGGAAGCGGATGCCGATGGCGGCGACAACAAGCGCCAGCAGGCGCCGGATGAGCGTTTCTGGCATCCGGGCATGCATCCGGGCGCCGACGTATCCGCCCGCCAGGCCGCCGATTCCCAGCGCGATCCCGGTTGGAGTGTCCGGCGCGATGCTGCCCTGGTGGTTGATCGACAGCAGGGAGAAGGTCACCACACCACCGAGCGAGGTGACGAAGGTCGAGGTGAGCGCGGCCGGCGCGACCTGGGAGGCCGGCTCGCCGTCGGCGATCAGGATGGGAGCCAGGATCGATCCGCCGCCGATGCCGTAGATGCCGCCGACACAGCCCGCGACGGCCGCCAGAGCCCCGGTGACCACGCGGGGCAGCCGGGCCCGGCCGGTGGCGGCGTGGTCCACCGGGGCCAGCGCCAGCCAGGCGCCCAGCGGGATCAGCACGGCCGCGACCACAAAGTCGAACACCACAGGGCCCGGCAGCACGTAAACCCGGATGACCGAGCCGGCGACCACGCCGGGCAACGTCCCGGCCAGCAGCAGCCAGGTAAGCGTGCCGCCGGTCTGACCCTGCCGCCAGTAGCGCCACATCGCACCGGGGCAGGCCACCACGTTGTAGAGCAGGTTCGTCGGCGTCACCGACGGGCTGGGCGTACCCAGCACGCTGACCTGAAACGGCAGCAGCAAGACCGCCCCGGAGACCCCGGCCGGAGTCGTGATCACCGCGATGGCGAACGCGGCCACCAGGGCCACGACCTCAATCCAGGCGCCGCTAAGCACCGGGCGATCTTACCGGCGGCCGGGGCGGATGATCAGGTCAGTATTTCCACCGAGCCCGCGCAGGACAGGTCATAGCCGCCCAGCGCGTGGATCGATGACTGCACATCCGGGTCGCGCAGGGCGCAGATGAGCGGTTCGGCGGCGGGCAGGGCGTCGCCGCTGAGCACGATGTCGAACTGTTCCCAGACGACCGGACGAATCCCAGGTCGAGGGCGGTGGCGGCGGCACGCACGCCGAGTCCGGTGTCGGCCTGGCCGGAGGCGACCGACATGGCGACCTCCAGGTGGGATGCTGCCTCGGGGCCGGTAACCAAGGCGGGTGCGATGCCCGCTTCGGTCAGCAGCCGGTCGAGCAGCACGCGGGTGCCGGCGCCGAACTGGCGGCGGGCGACCCGCAGGGCTCTCAGGTCACCGGGGTCGCGGATGTAATCGGGGTTGCCTTCGGGCGTCAGCAGACCCTGCTCGCGCCGCCACAGGTGAATGATCGCCGGGCGGCGGCCGCGGAGAAGCGCTCGGGCGAATGGGCCGTTGTGGCCGCCGGAGCGGTGCTGCAGATGGATCGCCGCCGCGTCGGCGGTGCCCCGCCAGATCCGGTTCAGGCCATGAAAGCTGCCACGGGTCCCGACAGTGATGACGTCGGCGCTGGTCTGGCGCAGCACGATGTCCAGACCGGGGTCATCGCTGCCCGCCAGCCGCAGCGCCGGATGGCCGCCGAGCAGCCGCCTGGCCGCAACATCACCCCGGGCCGCGACCCGCGACCGGCGCCGGTCCGCGACCTCGATCACGCCCGCGTCGGCGAGGTGGCGGTAGGCGCGGCCGATGGTCGAGCCCGTCGTCTTGTAGCGGCGCGCGGCGTCGCGGATGCTGGGCAGCTCGTCGCCCGCGCCCAGGACCCCGGATGCGACGCCGCTGGCGATCTCGTTACTGACCTGCATGTACCTGGCCATGGCCGGGACTCTACCGACGCAACCGGATCGCGGTGTGCCTTGTGTTCAGCCTGCCGTACCTTACGCACCAGCGGGCCGGCTCCGCTGTCAGGCTCTGTTCCATTCTGTAGTGATACAGGAACAGACAGCCGCCCGCCGGGCTTGCACAGGAGCTGGCTGGGCGGGCCGCGCACGGTGAGGGCTAGCTGGCGGTGGCCTATTTGGCACAGAACAGGATCAGCGGCCTGGTCACCCACGTCGTCCGCGACGCCGTGATGGCTCAAGTAGAGATCCAGGCGGGCCCGCACCGGCTCGTGTCACTGCTCAGCCGCGAAGCCGCAGACGAGCTCGGCCTAGAGCCAGGAATGCTCGTTGTAGCCGCCATTAACGCCACCAACGTCGCCATCCAGATCCCTAAGACGAGTTGATCTCGGCCCGCCAAAGGGCCACGTCCTGTCCGGCCAACTGCCGCGCGGGTTCGGGGTTCGAGTCCCTGCTGGCGCACCCGTTCTGACCTGGGCAATCTCCCAAGTGTGCATCCGGCAGGGGTGCGCTGGCAGCGGTGGAACATGTCGCCCTGCCGCCGGTCCGCGGTCTCCGCCCGTTCCGTCCGCACATGCATCTGGAAATGTAACCGTGCCGGATGGTGCAATCCGCTCACGGCGCGGCCAGCAGCGCGGCGACGGCGATCTCTGCTTCCGCGGGTGCCGGGAGTGCGACCGGCACGGCGGGGATTGTAGCCAGCTCGCCCGCCGACTCGTAGCGGTTTATCAGCTGTGGATCGATGTAGGACTTACGGGCCACTGCCGGGGTGTCGCCAAGCCAGCCCGCCACCTCGCGAATGCTGGCAGCGATGACCCTGTCACGGCTCCGCGCTGCCCGCGATGGCGCCGCGTTCGCCAGCGCCAGCGCCATTAGCACGGTCGCATTCCAGGTGCGGAATTCCTTGGCCGTGAAGTGGCCGCCGGCCCGGGCGGCGACGTAGTTGCTCACGTCATGCGAACGGAGGACGCGCCAGCTGCCGCCGTGCTGGTAGCTGAACAGGTTGCCCAGACCATTGTCGCTGTTGGCCAGTGCTCGCACGGTGGGCAGGACGACTTCGTCGGTGACGGTGATCGCCCGGTGCTTGCCCTGCTTGGCGATGTAGTCGAACGTCATGCCGTCACGCGTCACTGTCACGTGTCGCTTCTCAAGCGTGGTGGCGCCGTAGTGATGGTCCAGTTCGGCATACTTTTCGCCGCCGATCCGGAACAGGCCTAGGTCGATCAGCCGGACGGCGCTGGCCGCGACGCGGTCACGATCCAGGCCACCTCGCGCCAGGTCCTGCACAGTGGCCGCCCGCAACGCAGGCAGAACGCTGGCGAACCGCAGCATGTGAAGGAACTTCTGGGCGTCGCGCTGTTCGCGCCACTGCTGGTGGTAGCGGTACTGGGTCCGGCCCCGGCTGTCCACGCCGGTGGCCTGGATGTGCCCCAACGGGTCCGGCGAGATCCAGACGTTCGTCCAGGCCGGTGGGATCGCCAGCGCGCCGATGCGCTGCAGTGCCTCCCGCTGCGTGACCTCCGCGCCTGACAGGTCGCGGTACCGGAAACCCTCCCGGCTCCGTTCGCGGGTGATTCCCGGGCTACGAGGATCGCTGCGTGTCAATCCTGGAACCGCGGCCGCCAGCGACGACGCACCGCGGCTCATGACCAGACAGCGTATACGCCCCCGGGCACGCGGGCACCGCGCCAGCCGCGACCCGGCTGCGGCATCAAAGCCCCCACGGTGCGGCACGGCCCGAACCGGTACCGGACTCAGACATCGTCTCCCCGATGCCCTGGCGCCGGCCACTCCGCGATCTACCCAGCGACCGCCAGCCCCCCACGCCGTCGCTGCACAGTGTCAGCCTAGCGGCAGTGTGCTGAGCGCTTGGGGGGCGATAGATCGCCGACTATTCGCTTCCTCGCGCCACGTCGGTCTTGAGGCATGGCGCACGCAGATCGTCGTTCGGAGATCACGCGCCGTGCGATCGCGCCAAGGGCTTCTTGTGCATGGGGCACACGGCTCCGGATGGTGTTGCTGTTTACCCCCGCTGCCTGTGGCTCGCTGGCGCAGGCTCACGGGTTCGCGCCGGCCGCCCCTGGTGGTGTCACATCCGCGCGCTGGTCAGGAAGGAGGCCAGCCTGCTGGAGGACCGAGCGCGCCTGCTCGGCAGTTCCGCCGCGGGCGGCGATGTCGTAGCGGGTTGCGGTCAGCGTCCGCGCGGAAGAAAAGTCACGGCGGCCGCGGGTGGCGGCGTGCCCGACGAAACCGAAGACCGCGCCCCAAGCCGCACCGATTAGAAGGCCGCCTACGATGAGCCCGATCCAGGCAGGGCCCCTGGTGAACAGCCCGACGAGAAGGCCGATGAAGAGGCCGAACCAGGCACCGCTTGCCGCGCCCGCGGCGGCAGCGCGGGCGTTGGTGAGCCGCCCTGTCACCCGCTCCACAAGGCGCAGACCGGAGCCGACGATGTCGAGGTTCTCGACTGGGAACCGCTCGTCGGAGAGCCGGTCGACCGCAGCTTGTGCCTCCTCGTAGGAGGGGTAGCTGGCCACGGTGTTCCAGGCCATGCTGACCGGGTCGAGGCGCGGCGGATTGACGTCAGCCATGGTTCTGCTCCTCACTGTCAGGGCGGCCGGGCAGCGGCATCCCGTCAGGGTAGCGCTGCTGCCCTCCTCGGCGCGATCCGCGGAGCGGAGGTCGGCGCCGACCCTGGCCGACTGCGCATCGCGTACACACCCCGGACCCCGACGGCGACCTCGGCCACTCCGACTGCGTCGCCGCTGCCGAGTGGCTGCTCGCCATCGAATACATCCAGCGGTTCAACCGCGTTATCGCCGACTTCTTCACCACAGTGGACGTCCTCCTCACGCCAACGATGTCAATACCGCCCCGCCCATCGGCACGATGCACTCGACCCCGGAGGATCCATGGCGGTCGCTCGAGATCAGCGGCCAGACGGTCCGCTACGCGGGCGTGGTCGCCAACCTCACCGGCAATTCCGCGATATCCATGCCGCTGTGCTGGAACGACGGCGGCTTGCCCATCGGAGTGCACTTCCTGGGCCGCTTCGGTGATGAGGCCACACTCATCCGCCTGGCAGCACAACTCAAAACGGCACAACCATGGGCGGATCGCTTGCCTGCCGTCCACGCCGCGAGCTCTGTCCAGCTGCCGTCCGGTGCGCTGGGCCCGGCATCCACATCGTTTGAACGTTGACCCACCTGATCGGGACATGCCAGTTCTCCCTCGCTCAGCAACTGCTGCCCGCAGAGGCAACTACGCGGTAAGTCTGGCCAGCCCGGCAGGCAAGCAGAGGAACAGAGATGCACGTGCCCGTCAGCGGCCCAATTCGATCGGCGGGCCGGCCACGGCTGTGGCTGCGTGCCGTCTGCCGCATAAGCACAGGGCAACTGTCCGCCTACGGTGCGGTCACGGGCACGGCTCGTGATTGACGATCTGCTCTCGGAGGATGTCGGCGTGGCCGCAGTGCTGGGCAAGCTCACGCAGCATGTGGAGGTAGACCCAGCGCAGCGGGAGCGGGCCGCGCCGGTTGCCGCAGACCATGTCGTCCAAGCCCAAGGATGCGGTCGCGCGGCGTGAGGACTCGCAGGCTTGGCGGTGCGCTTGGCGGATGGAAGCGATCGTGTCGGTGTCGTCGAGAATGAACGACTCGTCCGGCGTTGCGGGGATGCCGATCTCGGCGCGCGGCCGCCGGGTGATGGCTTCGTCGAACCAGACCTTCTCGACGAAGGTTGCGTGTTTTACCAGGCCGAGGAGCGTGGTCCGGGACGGCACCAGCGAGCGGCGTGCTTGCTCCTCGGTCAGCCCGTCTAGGCAATGGTTGAGATCGCTGCGGTGCTCGTCGAGGAACGCCTCGAACTGGGCGCGTGCTGGCTGGCCGATGACGTCCTCGGCGGACGTGCTGGGCAGGAAGGACATGTGTGCAGCATTGCAGGAGCGTCGCAGTTTCTGCGGACTGGCCCAGCGGTGTTAGCCGGAACCAGTCTTAAGCGTCGAGCTCGGCGAGCACATCGAGGCGCTCGACGTCGACCTGCTTATCTGCGGGCCGGACTGCGCCGTCGCCGTCGACGCGCAGCAGTTCGGCGCCGAACGACTCCTCCCGTCAGCTGATCGCGCCCGCCGGAAGCAGCGCATGAACGCCCGTTACCGCTCTCGGACCAGCCCGCGGGCTCTGGCGCCATAGCATCCTGGAGCCGGGCCGCGCTCAATGAACACCGGACCAGGCTGCCTCCCGACTTGACTGGCGACTCT
>DASYQM010000214.1:0-5265 GCA_036005525.1 Streptosporangiaceae bacterium | reverse complement strand
GGATGTGCCTTTAGAAAGCAGATTCCAGCTCTTCCCGGTCACCAGGGAGTAGGGGCCGCGCGAGGGCGAGCCGATGTGAACAGCGCCAACGCCGTACGCCAGTAGGACCGGTTACTCGCATGCAGGGGGCCCGGCGACCGTGGCGTGGCCGGTCACACGCCCTGGTTCAGGCGGCGGGTGAGCCCGGTGTGGCGGCGGCCCGCGCCTGGGGTGCGCACGGCTGCGGCCAGCGCGCGGCGGGAACCGACCAGGACGGCCAGCTTGGTGGCCCTGGTGATCGCGGTGTAGAGGAGGTTGCGCTGCAACATCATCCACGAGCTGGTGGTAAGCGGGATGACCACAGCCGGGTACTCACTGCCTTGTGAGCGGTGGATGGTGACGGCGTAGGCGTGGGCGAGTTCGTCGAGTTCGTCGAAGCCGTAAGGCACGCTCTCGTCTTCATCGGTCAGCACGGTGAGCTCGCTGTCCTCCAGGGACATCGCAGTGACCACGCCGATGGTGCCGTTGAAGATCCCGGCGGCGCCTTTGTCATAGTTGTTCCGCAGCTGCGTGACCTTGTCACCGACCCGGAACACGCGGCCGCCGTAGCGGCGCTCGGGTTGCCCTTCCTTATGCGAGGTGAGCATTTCCTGCAGCAGCGTGTTGAGATTGCCCGCCCCGGCTGGCCCCCGGTGCATCGGCGCTAGCACCTGGATGTCGCGGCGCGGGTCCATGCCGAAGCGGCGCGGGATGCGGTGGGCCACGATGTCGGCCGTCAGCGCGGCCGTCTTTTCGGTGTCCTCGCAGGGGAACCAGAAGAAGTCAGGAAAGCCGCGCAGGCGCGGCGGCGTACCGGCGTTGACCCGGTGGGCGTTGACCACGATCCCGGACTGCTGGGCCTGGCGGAAGATCTTGCTCAGGCGCACCCGGGGAATAACGCCGTGGGCGGCCAGCAGGTCGCGCAGCACCTCCCCGGCGCCAACCGAGGGGAGCTGATCCACGTCGCCGACCAGCAACAGGTGGCCGCCGGGGGGAATGGCCTTGACGAGCTTGTTCGCCAGGATCAGGTCGATCATGGAGGACTCATCCACCACCACCAGGTCAGCGTCCAGTGGATTGTCCCGGTCATACTTCGGATCTCCGCCCGGCTGAAGCTGGAGCAGCCGGTGCACGGTGGCAGCCTCATGACCGGTGAGTTCAGCCAGCCGTTTGGCGGCCCGCCCGGTCGGCGCGACCAGCACAATTTCCGCCTTCTTGGCCCTGGCCAGCTCCACGATCGAGCGGACCGTGAAGCTCTTGCCGCAGCCTGGCCCCCCGGTCAGCACGGCGACCCGCTTGGTCAGCGCCAGCCGCACCGCCTGCTCCTGTTCCGGCGCGAGGTCGGTGCCGGTCCGGCCGCGCAGCCAGGTCAGCGCCCGGTCCCAGTCCAATTGACCGAACGTCGCCATCCGATCGGGCCCGGCGTGCAGCAGATCCACCAGTCCGCGGGCCAGGGAACGCTCGGCGCGGTGGAAGGGCACCAGGTAAACCGCGGGTATGTCGCGGCCGCCGAGCGTGACGGTCTCGCAGATCACCCCTTCGCAGGCTGCCAGTTCGTCCAGACATGGGGTGATCATCTCCGGGCCGACGTCGAGGATCTTCGCAGCTTCGGTAACCAGGTTGGGCGCGGGCAGGAAGCAATGGCCATCGTCAGCCGCCTCCGACAAGGTGTACTGCAGGCCAGCCTTGATCCTTTCCGGGCTGTCATGCGCGATGCCCACCGCGCCCGCGATCGTGTCGGCAGTCTTGAAGCCGATCCCCCACACATCGGCGGCCAGCCGGTACGGCTCGCTACGCACCACGGTGATGGCGGTCTCCCGGTAGCGCTTGAAGATGCGCACCGCCAGCGAGGTGGACACCCCCACCCCCTGCAGGAAGACCATCACCTCCTTGATCGCCTTCTGCTCCTCCCACGCTTCGGCAACGAGCCTGGTGCGCTTGGGCCCCACCCCAGGCACGTCGATGAGCCGCTCCGGCTCTTCCTCGATGACGCGCAGGATGTCAGTGCCGAAATGCGCCACCATCCGCCCGGCCATCACCGGGCCGATGCCCTTGATCAGCCCGGAGCCGAGGTAGCGCTGGATTCCCTGGATGGTCGCCGGCAGTACGGTCGAATAGGACCGCACCTCGAACTGCCGGCCATACCGCGGATGCGAGGTCCACCGGCCGCTCAGCCGCAGGCTCTCGCCGACCTGAGCGCCCGCCAGCGGCCCGACCACGGTCAGCAGGTCCCCGCCGCTGCGCTCGGTCGCCACCCGGGCGATCGTGTAACCGGTCTCCTCGTTCGCGTACGTCACACGCTCCAAGACCGCCTCAAGCACCGACTCCGCCGGGGCACCCGGCGGTGCCTGGCGGGTACTTCTCACCTCAGCCATCCTGCCCATCCTGGCACCACCGCTGGCCTTGCCTGCCTGGCCTCAGCCCAGTATCTGCGCGCAGGCAGCCAGCCAGCCCCGCAGCGCGGCAGTCGCCGCGCCACTGAATACCGTGGCTGCTGGCCCACCCTCAGCATCGGCTGCGACGGATGGACATCTTGATGCACGTCCCGCAGCAGGAACGGCATGTCCGCGGCTGCGTCCGGTGATCGAGGCGCAGATCATCAGTCCCTGGAGCCACACGACACCTCCACAACAAACAGAATCGGATGGGTCGGCGCGTTCGCGGCGCCGGCCCGCGCCGGAGGCAGCGCCAGGTCAACGCGAGGTAGATGCCAGGTAGATCCGAGGTACATCGCAGATCGATGGGCGGCCGCTAGCCTGGCTGGCGCACACCGGGCGGACTGGCTCAGCCGGCAAGGCGGTGCGGTTGGCGAGCATCGAAACCCGTGGGCGGGCAGCGTGGCGGCGTGCGGGTTGGACGTGGTGGGACTCACTTGTACTCCATGGGATCTGATCGGCAAAGGTGCGTGGCTCTGACCAGGGCAGCTTGCCCGGCGCGGACGCCACACGGACAGCGGGCCGATTTCACGCCCATTGGAATGGAGTATCCGCAGGTGAGCGCCATAGGCAAGGGTTGTAATGGGCTCCCTGATGCGATGAAGGAGCGGGCCTCCGCTCCTGGCGGATGCTGGAAGTTGCATGCATCCGTCTCCACCAGGTTGGGAGGCCCTTATGTCCGAAGCCTATGACAGCCGGGAGGTCGTCGGAATCGACCTGCACCGGTGCCGCAGCGTGCTGGTGCGAATGGCCGCTGATGGCAGGAAGCTGGAGACCACCCGGATCACCAACAGCCCGGCGGAGCTGCGCCGGGTGATCGCCCGGGCGGGGAAGCGCCCCAGGGTGGTGCTCGAGGGGACGTATGGGTGGTAATGGGCGGCGGACACGCTGGCCGCGGCCGGGGCGGAGGTGCACCTAGCCCACCCGCTGGGGGTGCGGGGTTTGCCTACCGGCGGGTCAAGAATGACGAGAAAGACGCCGCGGACCTGGCCGACTTGCTGCGGATGGGGCGGCTGCCGGAGGCGTGGATCGCCCCAGGGGAGATCCGCGAGCTGCGGGAGCTGACCCGCTACCGGATCAAACTGGTCCGGCTGCGCACCAGCTGCAAGACCAGATTCACGCCATCTTGGCCAAGCTCGGTGTCGCGGTAACCTGCGCCGACATCTTCGGCGCAGGCGGGAGCATCTGGCCGGATGGCCTGGTGCTGCCCCAGCCGTATGCGGGGAAGGTGGCTTCGCTGCGCACGCTCGCCGGTGGGCTGACCGCCGAGATCACCCTGCTCGAGGCGGCCATTGCCGACCTGCTGGAACACCACGACGGCTACCACGCCATCCAGGCCCTGCCAGGCATCGGCCCGGTGCTGGCCGCGGTGATCGTGGCCGAGATCGGCGACATCACCCGGTTCGCCACCCCGGCCCGGCTGTGCTCCTGGGCCGGGCTGACGCCCCGCACCGGGAATCCGACACCAAGGTCAGCCGCGGGCACATCACCAAACAGGGGTCACCGCTCGTTCGGTGGGCGCTGGTCGAGGCGATCCAGCACGTGCCCGCCGGGCACCCGCTGCGCCAGCGCAAGGAGGACATCCTCGCCCGCCGCGGCGACCAGGCACGTCACATCGCCGAGGTCGCCACAGCGCGACAGCTGCTCACCTGGGTCTTCTACGCGATGCGCGACGGCCAGGTCCGCGCCCTGGCCACCGCCGCGCGGAAGGCGGCGTGAGCAGGCCCGGACGCAGGCAGCGCGTGATCGCTGGTTTTACTGGCCCCCGCCACCGGCGGGCGGCCGCCTGGTCTGATTGATCCCGCTGCCCGCACGCGAACCCGCCCCATGCCCCCGCAGCCACCAGCTGCGGGCACCCCGAAGGGATGAACGCAGCCGCGAGCCTGCCCAAGGACACGACCTACGCACCGGGCGCGCCACCCACATACCCCATAGCCGTTCCCGGCCTGATCCAGTGTGAGCCGGGAGCAGGACCGGCCTCCAGGTCGTTCGTCCAGCCGGGCGCTCCACCTGGACCCCGGCCCTCCTCCCCGCGTGCCCAAAACCCGGCCCGGAAACGCCACAAAAACGGGCACATTAGCCGCTTGACACCGGCCCGCTCCTTCAGGGATGTAAAACCGCTCCCACCTGATAGGGCTAACCAGCTGCTGGCCCCTTCAACGCTCGGGTTAGGGCCAGTGTTGGTGTCGATGATGGGAATACCTGGTGCGACCGCGGTAGTGACGGCGGCCAGGCGGTCGCGGACAAGCCGCCAGCCGGTGATCGGCCGGGCTGTCCCGGCGGCCACGCGGGGCGCCGGGCAGCTGGGTGCTGGTTCGTTGCCCTCGTAGAGGTCCGGGGCGCTCTAGCGGCGCTGGATCCCGATGCACGGGGCCGGGCCGCCTGCCGTAACCCGGCCGCGGGTAAATGACGATCTGCTCGACATCTGCCCAGGGAAACGAATACAGCCGGGTCCGGCGGAACGGCCAGCTGTCCCGCGGGGGCCGGGCCTGATCACGGTGTCCTGGTCGATGTGCGATTGTCTGCCGGCGGTGGCCGCGTGCACGGCGGGCTACTCGGGCATATGGCGGTCTACTGCAAACGCGCGCGGCTGCCGGTCGGTCTGGTACCGGCCGCGGCACGAGCCGGGCGGATGGGACGCCGCGGAGTCGGCGGGCGAATGACATCCGCGCAGGGTGTTGTAATGCTCCCGGCGCGGCCACACGCCGCTGTCAACCCCCGGCGCATAGCTTCCGCCAGGACCACCCTGATCAACCTGAGTCTGCCCACCTCAGCCGCACAATCACGACGCTTACCGATCTTGCTGCCAGCA
>DASYQM010000213.1:0-14704 GCA_036005525.1 Streptosporangiaceae bacterium | reverse complement strand
GGATCGGAGCAGCAGAAGGAGGCTGGGTGGCTGCATTCGTCTTCATCCACGGCGCCGGCGATGTCGGCTGGTACTGGGATCTGGTGGCGGCTGAACTGCGCGAGCGAGGCCATGACACCGTAGCTCCGGATCTTCCCTGTGACGACGACTCGGCCGGCCTGCCCGAGTATGCCGACGCTGTGGCCGCCGCGGCCGACGACAGGACCGGTCTGGTCGTCGTCGCGCAATCGCTGGGCGGCTTCACCGCCCCGCTCGTCTGCGACCTGGTGCCGGTGGGACTGCTCGTCCTGGTCGCGCCCATGATCCCCGCACCGGGCGAAGCGCCCGCCGGCTACTGGTCCGCCACGAGCTACGAGGATGAGCCAAGGGAGCGGTACGACGATGGCATCGCCCTGTTCTACCAGGATGTGCCGCCGGAGCTGGCCGCCGAGGCGCTCAGGCGGGCACGCGGCCAGTCGGAGGCCCGGATGGGGGAACCTTCCCCGCTGCGGGCCTGGCCCGACGTACCCACATGGGTCCTGATCTGTCGCGATGACCGCCTGTTCCCTCCCGGTTTCCTTCGCCGCGTCGCCCGCGAGCGCCTGGGCATCACCCCCGACGAGATCGACGGCGGGCACACCCCGGCGCTGAGCCGCCCGCACGAGCTGGCGGACCGCCTCGAGGCATACGCCGCCGGGCAGGGGCTGGCTCCCGCCGGTCGCCCGCGGCCTGGCCGGCCTGCAGGCTGACGGCCGGGTGCTGTCCATGATCAACGCCGATCATCAGCGGCCCGCAGGCCACAGCGGTTATGACGCCGAGCTGCGGCGGCATAACGAGGTCCTGCGCCGGGCCTGCGGCATCCAGCTCCACGACCACGTCCTCGACATCGGCTGCGGGACCGGGCAAACGACCCGGCAGGCCGCGCGCACGGCCCAGGCGGGGAGCGCGCTCGGGGTCGACGTCTCCGCGCCCGCCATCGAGCGCGCCCGCGAGCTCGCCCGGGCAGAGCAGCTCCGCAACGTCACCTTCGAACGCGGCAACGCACAGGTCTACCGCTTCCCGCAAGAGCGCTTCGGCCTGGCGATCAGCAGGTTTGGCACGATGTTCTTCGACGACCCCGCCGCCGCGTTCACCAACATCAGGCAGGCGCTGCGTCCGGCCGGGCGGCTGGTGATGATGGTCTGGCAAGCCCATGAGCGCAACGAGTGGGACGTCGCTATCCACCAATCCCTCGGGGCAGCCGAAGGGCCAGTGGCCGTCCCTTCGGGGGGACCGGATCCGTTCTCGCTCGCGGACCCGCCGACCGTGACGCAGATCCTGGAGGCTGCGGGGTTCGCCGACGTTACCTTCACCGACGTCTGCGAGCCCGTCTATTACGGCCCGGACGTGGCCGCCGCCCTCGACTGGGTCCGCGGCTTCACATGCACCAGCGAAATATTGAAGCGTCTCGATCCCGCCGCCGCGGCGCGCGCGGTCCGGCGGCTGAGCGAGACGCTCGCCGCGCACCTGAGCGATGACGGTGTCTGGTTCAGCTCCTGCGCCTGGATCGTCACCGCACGACGCCACTGAGACAACGGGAACACAACCACGCTCAGCCAGATGATGAACCCGAAAATGTCGGAACCACCACACAACTGACCATGAGGCCGGAACCGCGCTAGTCGATTTACACCGGATTTGGGATGCCACCTTCGGGAGCGGCGGTGTCCGATCTGGGAGCCGATCTTAAGGCGGTTACGTGGGGTGTCGGTCTGCGGTTCAGGTGGTCGATGGAGGCCAGCACGTTCTTGGGGTCACTGCTGAGGTGCGGGGAAGGGCCTGCTTCCGGTGCGGGTGGCCGCTGGTGAGCAATGCTTGAAACCTGTGGATCGGCCGGGAGGGGTGTACCTTCCCGGTGATCGAGTAGAGGTTCTCAAGCAAGATCGGCGCTGGAACGCCGGTCGGGAAGGTACAACCCGATGCTCACCATCGTCACTGACGGCTGCCCTGGCCACGAGGGCGGGAAGGGTCGTTCACCGTCGCTGATCGATGAGATCGTCCGTGACGGAGCACGGCGGATGCTGGCGGAGGCGCTGCAGGCGGAGGTGGAGGCCTACATTGCCCAATTCGCCGCCGAGCGCGGTGACGATGGCCGCCTGGTGGTCCGCAATGGGTACCACCAGAGCCTGGAGGTGCTGACCAGCCCGGGCGCGGTCGAGGTGACGGAAAGGCGAGCACTGTGAAGATCGTGGTAGATGACCTTTCAGGCCTGCAGATCGCCAAGTTCCTCGACGAGCACGTTCAGGAGATGCAGTCAATCACGCCCTCCCCGGAAAGCAAGCATGCTCTCGATCTCGACGATCTCCGCAAGCCCGAGATAACGTTCTGGTCGGTCATAGACGATGCCACCCTGGTCGGTTGCGGTGCGATCAAGAGGCTGGGCGCGAGCCACGCTGAGGTGAAGTCGATGCGCACGGCACCGGCGCGAAGACGCGACGGCATCGCATCTATGCTGCTCGAGCACATCATTACCGAGGCCAAACGCATGGGATTCACCCGTCTCAGTCTCGAGACCGGCTCGTATGAGTTCTTCCTGCCCGCCAGGAAACTGTATGAGAAATTCGGTTCGACTACTGCGAGCAATTCGCTGATTACCAGGCCGACCCGAACAGCGTATTCATGACGAGGCATCTCTAAAAGATCTTGATCCACAGGTCTTGACTATTACTCCCGCTAATTTAGTTGGGTGTGTTGTGTGTCTCAGGCCGGTCTTGCAGGGCGGCCCGGATGAGTGCGTGCGCGGCCCATGTGGAGACTTCCGTCTGCTCGTCGGGTGTGAGTCCTCGTAGATCCTGCAGGACGATCAGTGCCTCCCATCCGATGACCATCGCGAGAGCGGATACCAGGCGTTCGAACCCGGCGTCGTCGAGGCTGCTGCGCAGTGGCGCAATCGCAGTCTCGATCCAGTCGATTCGGCGGTAGCCGCGCCTTGGCTGCCCGGTATTTTCGGCTGAGGTATCGACGGTGAGGCGGATGAGGGAGCGTCCCAACGGCATCGTCTGGGACGACAGGCTGACCAGGGCACGGATCATCGCGCCAACCCGGTCGAGGGCATCGCCGCCGGGGTCGGCCTGGCCGATTGCGTTGTCTACGGCTGCCTGGCTCAGCAGGCCCAGCGTCGCGTCGAGCAGGAGCTGCTCGACTGTCGGGAAGTACTGGTAGACCGTGCGGCGGGACACGTCGGCCGCCTCGGCGATCTCGTTGACGCCCGGCGTGGCCCTGCCCGACCGGAGCAGTTCCGCGGCGGCATTGACGATGGCGGAGCGGGTCCGGCGGCGCTGCCGGAAGCGGCCCGTCTGTGGTTCGGTCGCGGACACCCTGGCCCCCTCGGTGTGACTTGACATCCGCTGGACATCTAACTATACATCGATGCAGTAACTGCACACTAGTGCAACGAACAGGAGGGATACCGTGCCGTCGAACCACATCGCAGCACAAGCCCGCGTGGCGCCGGCATCCGATCACGTCCTCACCGGGCCGGTGACGCTGATGAACGGCTTTACCGTTAGCCCCGGCCGGGACGAAGCGTTCCACGAGCTGTGGGCCAAGACCGCCAAGTACTTCACAGCCCAGCCGGGGTTCATCTCCCTGCGGCTGCACCGGGCCGTCTCCGCCGACGCTCAGTTCCGGTGGGTGAACGTCGCGAACTGGGAGTCGGAGGCGCACTTCCGTGCCGCGCACGGCACGGATGAGTTTCGGCGCGTCGTCACCCAGCCCGAATGGGAGGAGTTCCCCAGCTCGCCGATGCTTTACCAGGTCGTCACCGAAGCCGGCCAGCCGTCCGGTCAAACCAGCTGAATCGGCGCTGCCCGCCCCAGCCCATGGATTGGGCGCGCCGTGTGCGGCGGCAGATTCTCTCGGCCGGGCGCCATTCCGATCGCCGCCTGCCGGAACGGATGGCCATGTAACTGTGCCATCCCTGCCTTGCGCTGCGCCGTGGGGAGCTCACGTTCACGCAACGTTGGTCGCGGTCTACGCTGCGGGGCGGCCCGTGGGTGACATGGATGCAGATCTTCAGGTAGTGCGCGTGGCTCAGCTCATCCGCCGGTAGCGCCATACGGACAGGGGGATGAACACGGCCAGCAGGCCGCCGATCCATGCCGCTGCTGCTCCCAGTGACGCCGGGGTGCCGAACAGTGCGAGCGAACGGGCGGCGTCGGCGGTGACGGTGACGGGGCTGACCTTCGCGAACGCCTGGAGCCAGTCCGGCATGGTGGAGACGGGCACGAACACCGAGCTGGCGAAGACGAGCGGGAAGACCACGACGAACCCGGCCGTCTGCGCCGCCTCGGCGCCGCGGACGATGAGCGCCACGAAGGCGAAGATCCAACTAAGGGCGAAGCCGAACGCGGCGACGACGGCGATGCACCCGACCGCCCCTGCTACCCCGCCGGTGAAGCGGAATCCGACCAGGTAGCCGACGGCGATCATCAGGCCGATGATCGCGATGTTGCGGACCAGGTCGGCCACGGTGCGCCCGGCCAGTACGGCCGAGCGGGCCATCGGCATCGACCGGAACCGGTCGACCACCCCGCGTTCCAGGTCCTCAGACAGGCCGACGGCCGTCTGTGAGGCGCGGAACGTCACCGACTGGACGAAGATCCCGGGCAGCAGGAAGTCGACGTAGGCGATCCCGTGCGGCAGCGAGCGGCTGACCGCGCCGCCGAACACGTAGACAAACAGCAGCACGAAGATGACCGGCTGGATGGTGGAGAAGGTCAGCAGGTCCGGCTGGCGGATGAAGTGACGCAGGTTGCGGCCGGTGACGACGACGGCGTCGGTGACCGCCGAGCGCACCGCGCGCAGGGACGGGCGCTTCAGCCGCAGGACCAGCCTGCGAGGCGTTCTGACCTGTTCGCCGGCAGCCTGCGCTCTGACCTGTTCGCCGGCAGCCTGCGCTCTAACCTGTTCGCCGGCAGCCTGCCGGGACCGGCCGCCGTCCTCGCTGGGCGGGGCACCGGTCAGCTGCAGGAAGACATCGTCGAGGGTGGGCCGGCGCAGCCCGATGTCGCTGACGCCGATCTGTGCCCGGCGCAGCCCGGCGGCCGCCTCCTCCACCAGCGCGAGCCCGTCGCGCGGGGCCGGCAAGGTGAGCCGGTCCGGGCGCTCGTCCGGCTCAGGCTCACCGCAGCCCACCCCCGCCAGCACCGCCTGCGCCCGGTCACGCTGCCCCGCGCTGGACAGTTCCACCTCCAGGATCTGGCCGCCGACCCGGTCCTTGAGCTCGTTCCCGGTTCCCTCCGCGATCACCTTCCCACGGTCGATGACCGCGATCCGGTCGGCCAGCTGATCGGCTTCCTCCAGGTACTGGGTGGTCAGCAGCAGCGTCGTCCCCTCCCGCTGCAGCTCGCGCACGATGGCCCAGATCTCGTTGCGGCTGCGCGGATCCAGGCCCGTGGTCGGCTCGTCGAGGAACAGCACCTGCGGGCGGGTCAGCAGGCTCGAGGCGATGTCGAGCCGGCGCCGCATCCCGCCCGAGTAGGTCCGGGCCGGCCGGTTCCCCGCCTGCGCCAGGCCGAACCGCTCCAGCAGCTCACCGGCGCGGCGGCGGGCGTCCTCGCGGGACAGCTTGAACAGGCGGCCGAACATCTCCAGGTTCTCGCGCCCGGTCAACAGCTCGTCGACCGCCGCGAACTGCCCCGTCAGGCCGATCAGCTCACGGACAGCCGCGGGCTCCCCCGCCACGTCGTGGCCGAAGACCTCCGCCCGCCCCGCATCGGGCGCCAGCAGCGTGGCCAGAATGCGGACCAGCGTGGTCTTGCCCGCCCCGTTCGGGCCCAGCAGGCCAAACACCATCCCCGCCGGAACCTCAAGCCCGGCACCATCCAGCGCCACAGTCGCCCCGAAACGCTTGACCACACCCTCGACCCGCACCGCAGGCACGGAGGAAGCAAGGTCGTTCATTCATCGACCATAGTGGCGACCGAAGGGCAGCGAGGAAGCGCCTGTGATTGAGTCCATCCAGGCCAAGGCAAGCCGGCGCCCCGCGCCCAAGGACCATGATCGTCGCCGCGCAGATTACCCAGCTCCACGTGAAGCACGAGGGCTGGCAGCCGATCAGAGGGCCATGCAGGCGGCACTGCGCCCCCAGCCCAAGCTCAGGATTGATCACGCACTGTGAGCACCAACTGGCCCGTGGCGGGCACCTGCCGACTCTGGGCGCGTAGCTGCGCTGAGTGTCCGGCTGGGCGGCGAAGGCATCAGTCAATTCTGGCGTGCGGAACATGTGTGATCCGTTGGAAGGGCCTGCCTGGCGTCAGAACGCTGCACCTTGGTTCTGTGGGGTTGCCCAGCACGGCCGCAAGATCATCCTGGTCACCGGCGCCCAAGGGGAATCAGACCGACGGCAGCGACCGGAAGGCCCCGGCGCGGCCAGCCTGCCGCACGCTGTCAGCAAGCGTGCGTGCTCAGTTCGGGACGAAGCGGCCGCCGGTTCAAATCCGGCCACCCCGACCCAGGTCAACGGGCACTTGCGATCTTGGCATATGGCCCTCGTTGAGCAGTGGGTGACCACGCCCTGCGAATCGCAGGGATGGCTGCCAGTGGGCGTCCGTACTACGCTTTCCTTGCACTTCTTGGTGACGAGGTGCCAGCGCTGGGCAGGGAACGAGATGGCAGCAAGTGAAGCGGGCCGCGGGCATCTGAGGGTGTCGCACACCGACCGTGAGCACGTGATCGGCACGCTTAAGACCGCGTTCGTGCAGGGACGGCTGACCAAGGACGAGCTGGATGCGCGGGTGGGCCAGACGTTCGCCTCGCGGACTTATTCGGAGCTGGCCGCGCTCACTGCCGACCTCCCCGCGGGGCTCAGCGAAGCCCGGCCGCCGCGCCAGCCGGTCCGGACGCAGCCCCGACCGCCCATGAACACTGCAGCCAAGGTGGGCATATGTGTGGCAGTTGCGGTAGTCGTGCCGACGGTCCTGTCGTTCGTTACCGGTGGTCTCGCGCTTTTTATGTTCGCGCCCTTCTATATCGTGGCTTTGGTCGCTGCCTGTGCCCAGATACTCATCTCGCGGCATGAGGAGAAGCGTTCTCGCCGTGGACAGCTACCGCCGCGGCCCATGCAGGGCGGCCAGGTACTCGAGGGTGAGCAGAACGCCAAATCTGGCGATGATTGGGTTCTTTGCGAATCCCGCCGGGCCGCGCGTGCCGGTCACCTGCTTAGGCGTGGCATTATTCAGCGCATCGTATGGTCACTGGCGGTACGCGGGCACCGGCGAGGGCCTGCGGACCTCCAGATAGTCGGATAACCACTCTGGCCCTTTCGGCGCAATCGTGATCAGCAACGCAGCGCTCGGCGAGCCGCCGGGTGATTAACTGCGACCGTCAGGTCAGCCGACGCGGACGTCATTGACTTCGACGGACACGTGCAGCCACGACGCGGCCAATCGCGCCAACTCATCGGTTGCCAGTGGCGAGACTTGGCGGGCACCGACCAGGCGCGGGTAACGTCGGCCCCGGAGGCGTCAGGGTGCCTGGTGGCCCCCCCGGTCTTCAAAACCGGTGGGCGGCGCGTCGCGTCGTCGGCGGGTTCGATTCCCGTCCGCCTCCGCCACGACCTGCCCGTGCGGCTCACTGGCCCGCTCACGCCGAGAGCCGGTGTGCTCCGGCGTAGACGTTCATCGACAGGCTGCACAGGAAGCTAGCCAGGGTGAGGCCTGCTTCCTCGGCCAGGTCGACGGCGAGTGAGGACGGCGCGGAGACTGCGGCGAGCAGCGGGATGCCCGCTGCGATGGCCTTTTGGGCCAGCTCGAACGAGGCCCGGCCGCTCACGAGCAGGCCGCAGCCCGCCAGCGGAAGCCGGTCCCCCAGGAGGGCCCAGCCGACCACTTTGTCGACGGCGTTTGTGCCTGCCTACGTCCTCGCGGATGGCGATCAGGTCGCCGTCGGTGGTGAACACCCGGCGGCGTGCAGGCCGCCCGTTCTGGCGAATATCCGCTGGGCGTCGCGCAGCTTTCCGAGGGCGTCGCCAGCACTGAGGGTCCGAAGCGGGCTGCGTCGTCGGCCAGCGCGGCCTGCGGCAGAACGCAGATGTCGTGAACGCTTGTCTTGCCGCAGATGCCACACGCGCTGGTGGTCAGGAAGTTGCGCCGCGCACCCGAAGGGATGGCCACGCCCGTCGCCAGGGTCACGTCGGCGATGTTGCCGAGCCCGTCGTGGTCGCCGTGACCGCAGGCGGTTCCGTCGCAGAGCTTGATTTCGGCGATGTCCTCCGGTGAGCGGATCACGGCCTCACCGACCAGGAACTCGGCAGCGAGTTCGATGTCGTCGCCGGGGGTGCGCATGGTCATGGTCAGCGCGGTGTCATCCACCCTGATCCCGAGCGGCTCTTCGGCCGCGAGCATGTCGGCGCGCCGCGGCCGTAGCCGGCCGTGCGGCGTGGTCGGGCAGCGTGATCCGCATGACCCGCCGTCGCGCCGTCCGCCCGGACACCGGCCCACCCTTCCGTTACGCATGCCCTCCGGACAGGGTACGCACGGCACGTACCCCGCTGGTGGCCAGGCATGGCGCGCCATGGACCAGCCGGGCCGATCTGGGGCGAACTCGTCCGTGCCATTGACCTGGCGTTTTCTGCGGAGGGCTGTCGATGCGGGTGCTGGTCACCGGTGGGAGCGGCTATGTCGGCTGCCATACGGTGGCCGCGCTGGGCCAGACAAGGCCACCAGGTCCGGCTGCTGGTCCGGGCGCGTGAGCGGATCGCGCCGGCCCTTGACCCGCTGGGGGCGGCCGGGGCGGACGCGGTGGTGGGGGACGTGACCAGCACCGCGGCGGTCGAGCACGCGATGGTGGGCTGCGACGCGCTGGTGCACGTCGCCTCGGTGTTCTCGTTCGATCCGCGCCGGGCTGCTGCCCCGCGACGCTCACCGCCGGTGCGCCCGTCGGCGCCGGGATCGGTCCCTACACCCTCTCCAAGATCGCGGCCGAGCGTGTGGCCCGGCACGCCGCCCGGTGTCGTCGTGGACGACACCACGACACGCCAGGAGCTTGCCATCGAGCGCCGCGAACTGCGCCAGACGCTGGCCGACACCGTGCGCTGGCTGGCCGCACGGGGCCTTGTCACCGCGCGCCAGGCTGGCTCCCTCGCCGGATGACCGCGGGGTGGAGCAGCGCTACGATTTCGTTGCTGAACGCTTGCGGGGAGGCGCCAGTGACGGCAGAGCGGGGAAAAGAGATGGCAGCCGCGGCGAGCCGTGGCCATCTCCGGGCGTCGCACGGCGACCGCGAGCAGGTGATCGCGGTGCTCAAGGACGCGTTCGTGCAGGGTCGGCTGACCAAGGATGAGCTGGATGCGCGGGTGGGCCGGGCCTTCGCCGCGCGGACCGGCGCTGGGCAAGGTGGCCGCGGGCGCAGCCCTGATCGGTCTGCCGCCGACCATGGTGGCGGCCACTTTCCTGACCGGGAGCGAGCCATTGGCCTTTGCGTCCGCCCTGGTGGTGGTCTTCTTCTTCATGGCCTGGATGGTTGCCGGGGCGCAGATGCTGGCCAACTGGCATGACGAGCGCTCCCGCGGGCAGCTGCCGCCGCGGCGCACGCGGCGCGGCCAAGCCCTCGAAGGTGAGCAGGGCGGCGGAATCGGCGGCGACTTTATGCACTGCGAGGCCCGCCGGGATGTCCGTGCCCGTCGCGTGGCTGGACATGGAGCCATCCAGCGCGCCTGGCGTTCATCGCCGGTCCGCGGGATCAGCGCCGACGTGCGGGCCTGCAGGTCACGGCGTAACCGTCGAGCCGCCTCAGCCCTTTGCCGTCACGCAGCCCAGTCCAGGACCGGGGCAAGGGAACGGGCGAACGATGAGGCGGGCAGCAGCCGCAGTGCGGTGTTGCGCACGGTTACCATCGCCGGGGATGCCCATTGGGCGGCGGCGCCGATCCGGCGCGAGCGGCGGGTGATCATCTGGGTGCGCGGCCGCCGCTGCCGGTCGTAGGCGCCCAGCCCGTCCCCGTCGGCGGCGACGTCGCCGAGCACGACGGCGTCTTCGAGGGCTTGGCAGGCTCCCTGGCCGAGGTTGGGGGTCATGGCGTGGGCGGCGTCCCCGGCCAGCACCACGCTGCCGCGAGCGTAGGTCTTCAGCGGCGGCAACTCGTACAGGTCATGGTGGAGCGTGGTGCCGGGGTCGGCCGCCTCCAGCAGCGCCGGGATCGGGTCATGCCAGCCGGCGAACCGACGGCGCAGCCCGGCCAGCCCGGCGTCGGCCGCGCCCTCGGGGGCGTTGGCAGTGGCATAGCAGTAGACCCGCCCGTCCGGAAGCGGGGCGTACCCGAACCGCTCCCCGCGCCCCCACGACTCCGCCGCCTCGGTCACCGGCACCGGCGGGGTGACCACCCGCCAGCTCGTGTATCCGGCGTAGAGGGGCGCGGGCGCGTCCGGCCACACCGAGCGGCGGGCGATGCTGCGAACCCCGTCCGCGCCGACGACCAGGTCCGCCCGGGACTGGCCGCCCGAGTGCACCACCGTCCCATCTGGCCGCACCCCGCTCACCGTGACCCCGGGGCGCAGCGCCTCGCCGGACACCGCGGCGCGCAGCACGGCGAGCAGGTCGGCGCGGTGAATCATCGCGGTCAGCCCGTAGCGGCGGGCCAGCCCCGCGGTGTCGGCCCGGGAAAGCCACCGCCCGCCGGCATCCCGGATGCCGACCTGTCCCTCCAGCATGGCCCGGCCACGGACCTGCTCACCCACCCCCAGCGCGTCCAGCGCCCGCAGGGCGTTCGGCCACAGGCTCAGGCCCGCGCCGACCTCGCTGAACTCCGGCGCGCGCTCGAGGACCTCAACGTGCCAGCCACGCCGCGTCAAAGCCAGCGCGGACGCCAGCCCGGCTATCCCGCCGCCAATGATGATCGCTCTCATGATGCTCCTCCCCCATGCTCTACACCTGTAGTGTACTCTACACTTGTAGAGTTCGAGAGCTGTGAGGGGGTTGACGCATGTCACGCCGGGCCGAGCTCGCCGACGCGGCCATCAGCACGCTCGCCCGGGATGGGATGCGCGGGCTGACCCACCGCGCCGTCGACCGCGCCGCCGGGCTGCCCGAGGGGTCGGCCTCGTACTACTTCCGGACTCGCCAGGCGCTGCTGCAGGCCACGGTTGAGCGGCTGGCCGAGCTCGACAGTACCGACATGCCGCCCAGCACCGGCATTTCGCCCAGCACCGGCATTTCGCCCAGCACCGGCATGGCGCCCAGGACCGGCATTTCGCCTAGCACCGGCATGGCGCCCAGCACCGGCCTCCCCGCGCCAGCCGGCCAGGATTTGGACGCCTTCGCGGCCGCCGCCGCCAGGATCGTCGAGAGCTGGCTGACCAGCGGGCGTGAGCGCCAGCTGGCCCGCTATGAGCTGGCGCTGGAGGCGACCCGCCGTCCGGAGCTCCGTCAGGCCCTGGTCGCCTCCGGCGCCGCGATCAGGGCCATGGTCGCTAGCCAGTTCGCGGCCGCGGGCGTGGGCCAGCCCGGCCAGCGGGCGGCCGACTTCGTGGCCTTCCTTGATGGCCTGCTGTTCGACCAGATCGCCGGAGCCGGGGCCCGTGAGCTGACCAGTGCCCACCTGCGCGCCGCCATCCGCGCACTCCTCGCCGCAGTGACCGGCTGCCGGGATGATGGCTCGGCGTAGCCTGGCACGGTGAGCATCGTGGTCCGGCCCGCCACCAGGGCACGGTTCGGCGACATCGCGACCATGCTCGGGCCCAAGAACCCCGACTCCTCGGTGTGCTGGTGCCTCAGCCACCGCCTGGACTGGAAGACCAACCGCGAACTCGTCGGCCGCGCCCGGGGCGAGTACGTCAAGCTGCTGTCCGGCCGCGAGGTCGCCCCTGGCGTCCTGGCCTACTGCGACGCCGAGGTCGCCGGGTGGGCCGCCGTCGCACCCCGATCTGAGCTGCCCTTCGCACGGTCTGCCAAGATCCCCCACGTCGACGACCTGCCCGTCTGGTCGGTGTGGTGCATCCGCGTCCGTCCCGGTTACCGCGGCAGGGGCATCTCACACCACCTGCTCGAGGGCGCCGTGTCCTACGCACGGTCGCACGGTGCGCCGGCGATCGAGGGCTACCCCGTGGTCAACGACGGCGACAGGGTCGACCCGACGATGGCCTACGTGGGTACCCGCAAGCTCTTCGAGGCCGCCGGCTTTGCCAAAGCCGCCGGCACCCGCTCGGTCTCCGGCGGGTTCCCGCGCGTGGTGATGCGGCTGGACCTGCGCTGACCGGCAGGCGCGCACCCGACCTCAAGTACGCCCACAGTGATCAGAGCCTGACCCGGCAAGCGCCTGCCCGCTTGCATCCTTCGAGCCGCCGAACGGGATCACGTCGCAAAGGTCCTGGTCCAGCTCCTGGCAGCAGGACAGGCACCATGGCCGGCGTACCACGTTGCCGTTGGCGGGACTGACCCAGAACCCGGCCGGGTTCTCCGTGCAGTGGATGCAGAGCTGGACGGTGTGGGGCCTGGGGCGGGTCTCCTGTGCGGCCAGCTGTTCTTGCGCCTGCGCCGAAAGCCTGTCCGTTGGCATTCGGAAGTGGTGGCCGGCGGCACAGCACAGCGCAATATGATCAACGGGGCCGTCCGTGCTCGGGAGAGAAAAGCGTTCCGTGATCTCGGCGGGGACGCTGCAGTCTGGACACGATATGGCAATGAGCGATGTTCTACCCTCTCGCTGTGCTGCGCGGCGTTCGCCGTGATCAGGTACGGGTCGCGAGGTGATGCGCTGTCGCCGCTGTGATCACCGCCGCGATCGGGGCGAGGACGAGAAGTTCGAACTGAAGGCGCTGTGATGCGAAGCCCGCGGGCAAGACGATCAGGACCGCCAGGATCGGGATGGCGTACATGAGCGCCTGGCGGATCCCCGCCCGGCTGATCGCCACGGGGATATCGCGCCGGGGATTCACCATCTCCTCCCCGGCCGTCGAGGGCAGTTCGACGCCGGTGAACGAGTACAACAGCACCGGGACGATCACGATGAAGGTCGCGCGGGAGGGGGCAAGGTCGGTGGCGGAGATGCCGTGCACGCCGTGCCGGACGCCGTACAGGACGACGCTGACCGTGAAGAAAGCCAGCAGCACGATCTGCCCGACCGCGCCGCTGGTGGGAATCCACTTGCCGAGCCGCAGCGGGACGATCGCACCGGCCGTGGCGACACCGACGAACACGGCTCCGAACAGGTACATCCCGGCCAGCGAGAGGCCGCCGAGGAATTGCTGGTAGACGGCCATAGCCACCACGGCCACCGAGCCGCCGAGCCACATCGGCGTACCGGCCCAGTACAGCAGCGACGTGAGGGCCCCGGCGTACCGGCCGAAAACCCGGCGGACCCAGGCGTAAGCGCCGCCCTCTTCGGGGATGGCGGCCCCGAGTTCGGCGCTGGCGAGTGCCGAGGGGATGAAGAAGGTGACGAACAGCACCACGAGCCAGGTGAACGTCTCGCCGCCGCCGAGCGCGATCGCACCGATGGTGTCGACCACCACCATGGCGGAGATGAGGAAGAAGATCGTGTCGTGCCGGCCGAGCACGCGCCTGAGCTTCCTCCGCTCGGCGGCAGCGTCCGCGGCGGGCTGCGCCGTGATCACGGCACGGACGTCGTCTGCGGCCATAGCGGATTCCTTCGAAACGCCTGCGGACGCCTAGGCGGAGATCGGCGAGTGGGCCGAGCGGGGCCGGGCCGGCCAGCGGAGGCGCCGGTACCAGGGTGGGGATGACTCGTCGCGGCCGGCGGCGATCGCGGCCACGGCGGCCACAGCCCGGTCGATCTCTTCGGGAGTGTTGTAGAGGTAGAAGCTCAGGCGGCAGCTCGCGGGCGGGTTCAGCTTCAGCGCGTGATGCGCGAGCGTCGCACAGTGGCAGCCCGCGCGTGATTCTACGCCGGCCCTGTTCAAGCCCTCCGCAAGGCGGACTGGATCGCGGCCCGCGACGTTGAACGCGACCAGCGAGGTGCGGCGGGAGGCATCGCGCGGTCCGTAGATGGCCAGTCCCGGGATGGCGCCGAGCCCGTCGAGCGCCCTGGCGGTCAGCTGGCGATTCCACCGGCTGACACGGCTCATGGCCTTCTCGACGGCGCTGCGCTCGATGGGCTTGGCTGTCCCGAAGTACGCCAGGGTCTCCGGTGCCAGCGCCAGGTCCAGCAAGATGCGCAGCGCCTGCGCAGAGACGATCGTGCCCAAGATGTTGGGCGTCCCGGCGGCGTACTTCCACGGCAGCGAGTTGTACTCGACCCGCTCGGGGAAGACGCGCCCTTCCGCGATCATGTCACCGCCGTACAGGAACGGCCGCGAGGACTCGAGCAGGTGCTCCTTGCCTCGGCGGGGCTGCGCTGCGCAGCGGGGCCGACCGGCAGACGCCAGAGGGCCGTGTCCACGGCTGGATCCGCGACCAGTTCGCCGCCGGCCGGGGCGCCGACCCGGAGGACGCCGCCCGCCTGATCCTCGCGCTGGCCAGCGGCCGTGCAGACCGCCTTTCCGGCCGTCACCTCAGCGTCACCGATAACCTTGACGCCTTGCTGTGCCGGGTCGACCAGATCGAGCGCGACGACCTGCACACGCTGCGGCTGCGAACGGGGCGTGAGCGAGGCGGACCGCGCTGAGATGCAGCGGCGCAACCGGGTGCGGCTGGCGCTGCTGCCACCCGACCGCTATCCGCGCGTGATTGAGGCCGCCGCCCCGCTGACGGCATGCGACGACCTGGACCGGCGCTGCCGGTTCGGGGTCGACCTG
>DASYQM010000212.1:0-4658 GCA_036005525.1 Streptosporangiaceae bacterium | reverse complement strand
CCTGCTGCGGGGGTTCACAAGGCGCACAGTAGACGCGGGAGTGGGAGTGAGTCGCCCCGTCAATCGAACGGTGCGACGCGCTTGGACGCATCCATCTGCCTCCGTTGGGTCGAGGGGCGGCACCGGCGGGTGCCGCCTCTCCCTTCGCCGTTTCACCGGACTGGCATGGCCGCGCTCCAGGACTTGTGTTTTGACTCGTCCCACAGGGACCCGCGCCGCTCTGAGTTCGCGGGGTGGGCGTGCCGGCCCCGCCTCGCTCCGGGCTCGCGGTCCGAAATTGCTCCAGGCAGCAGTGCAAAGCCCTGGTAATCCTGCCTTTCTGCAACCCCGGGCAGTCACCTTCAGGTAGCTGATGCGGACTAGAGGTCCCGAGTTCGAATCTCGGCGCCCCGATGGAAATGCCTGCAAATGCGGTCCTACCGGTAGGCCGGGCCGCTACGGCTGTGCCAGTACAGCGCCAGAACCTCCGGCAACGAAGGCATCCAGCGCGGTGCGGGCACGGTCGAGGGCGTCGGGCAGCAGGTGCCCGTAGGTGGCGTCCAGCATCGCCGGGCTGGTGCCCATCAGCCGCGCGAGCTCGAACAGGCTGACCCCTGCGGCGATGCTCAGGCTGGCGTAGGTGTGACGCAGGGCGTACGGGGGTGCGGTGCGCCAGGCCAGCTGCGCGCAGCGCCGGGTTCCACTCGCGCCAGCGCCAGCACTGCAGGTTGACAGGCCCGCCACGGACGGCCGGGAACAGCAGGCGGCTGTCCAGCCGGGCGGGCAGCCCCGCCAGGCTGTCAGCGGCCCGGGCGGGCAGGGGCACGGCCCGCAGTGAGCGCGTGGTCTCGCCGTACGGCTTCACCTGCCCGTCCACCGCCGTGCGGCGCACGTGCACGACCCCGGCCTGCCGGTCAACGTCCCCCCGCTCGAGCGCCGCCCACTCGCACGGCCGCAGCCCGGTGAGGGCGGCGAACACCGGCAGGGCGCAGGTGGGGGGCAGCAGCTCGGCGGCTACGGCGTCGAGTTCGTCCAGGCTGAACACCTGCACCTCGGCCCGCTTGGGCGCCGGGTTGGGCACGGCCACCGCTGGGTTCTCGTCGAGCAGCTTGGCCCGCACGGCGTAGTGCAGCAGCTGGCGCAGCGCCTTGTGAATGCCGTGGCCTGACCGGTACGGCAGCGCCCGCCGCCACGCGCCGATCTCGTCGGGGTTCAGGTGGTCGATGCGCACGTCGCGCCAGCCGCCCCGGCCGTCCAGCCAGGGCCCCAGCAGGGCGTACCGCAGGCGGGCCTGCAGGCTGGCGATGGTGCTGGCCTCGGCCACCCGGGCGCGCAACCACGCCTGGGCGGCGCTCACCGTCTCGAACCCGCCCTGGTAGCGGCGGCGCTTGCGCGCCGACAACGCCTTCCGCTGTCCAGCCCAGCCCCAGCCGCTGGACGCCCTGCTCGCTAGGGCGTATCCTGGTTCCAGGGCGGGCTGCCTGCGGCGCCCCAATCACACTCCGGGCTCCACATTTCCCCGCGGCCCGCCCCTTCCTCTCGGGCACATCAGTGTTCGCTCCTTTCCTCGGGTGATAGGTGCAGGGCGGGTGGCGGCGGCCCGCCCCGCTGTGCTTCAACCCACGCCTCGACCTCTGATGGCCTGAACCTGACGGAGCGGCCCCACAGCGTGAAGCCGGGCAGCTGCCCGGCCTCCCAGCGGTCGAGCACCGTGGCCGTGCTCACGCCCAGCTGCTCGGCCAGCTGTGCGGCGGTCAGCAGCCCCTCAGTCATCGGCTTAGAAGGGGAAGGTCGTTCTCCCCGGCCGCCTTGGCGGCAGCGGTGTGCCGTGCGCACCTGTCACTGCCTGTTGTTCTCCAGCTGCCGCAGCCCGGCTCGGCGCACACCCCAGCACCAGCCACGGGGGCTCCCGCCACCCCTGTGCCGCACCCCTTCGGAGTGGCGGCGAGAGTGGCGAGAGCGCATGGCTAGCGGGATAGAGGTACACACCGTGCTTCATCTCGCCGGAACCTCTGGCGAGACGAATTGGGCTCTCGCCGTTGATCTCGCCGCTTAGACCCAAATCGTCGTCAGCGGCGAGAGCCAGTTGCCAGTCAATAACCTGACGTGCGCGGTTGCGTCCCTTGCCGCCGTGCGCCTCGTGGTACGCCTGCTCAGCCTGGCCGCGGGGTACGCCTGCGCTGTCCTTGGCGTGCCGCTCGGTTACGTAGTCAACGAGCCAGTCGAGCACCTCGGGTTCTCGGCCGGGTCGGTGGCGGCGGTGGTGGGCACCAGCTCCAGCTCAAGCGAGTCGGCGTCGAAGCGGACTGACGAGGAGCGCCGCGCACGGTGGCTGCAGGCGTGGCGTGAGCGGTACGTGCCGGTGCGCCCCGAGGCTGCGCACGAGGTGCCGGGCCACTGCCAGCCCGGCCCTGATGAACTGGTACGCGCCGGACAGTCCCGCGCCTGGGCTGCACCCCACCCCCGGCAGCGGGGCGACGGCACCTGGGACTTCAGGTTCGTGCCGCGCGCCCGCCCGGCGCGGGACAAAGTTGACCCATATGTGTTACCCCGCTGGCGGCGATACTGCGCGGTCGGCGGGCATCCCTTCCGCTGCTGGCGCGACCCTCTCCCTCGCGTCGAGCAAGCATCCCTCTGGGGATGCCCGCCGCTTCCTTTGTTCCCTACGCTCGTCCAACCGAAATCGGTTCTTCGGTCCGGCTGCAGCGGGCGGGTACCCCTCTCCCATGGCACCCGCCTAGCACTGGTCTTCTCAGTACGCCGAGCGGGGAAACGCGTGGGGTGACGCCAGCGGTCACAGCGTGTCGGCGCCGGTGCCTCGCAGGCGCTGCACCCAGTCCACCGGCGGCCGCAGGTGTCACCGCCGCACCAGCGTCAGCCACTGAGGGCCGGGCAGGGGCCACCGGGTGGGCCTGCGCCTGCTCCGCCGTGGCGTGGGCGTGTCAGTGCAGCATGTACGGCGACGGGTGCCGCTCTGCACCGCAGGCGTTGTGGGGCCAGGTTCAATAGCACCCCGGTGCCCGGTGCCACCTGGCGGACTGATTGTCCGCTGCGAGCCTTACAGCGCGCCCCGGGTCGTCGATAGGTCGGGGGGAGGGGGGAGCACGCGAAAATTTTGCGCGCTAGAACACCCCGCCGGTTATCTGCGCGCGCGTGACTACGCCGCGTAGCGTTGCTTCACCGGCAAACAGGCGGGCGTACACTGGCCCCCGCACCGCGTGACGCAGCGGCCAGCGCCCGCGCCGCGAAGGCCGCAGGGGCCGCCGCGCGCTGAGCGCTTGCCGCACACCACGGGTGCAGCTGCGGCCGGGCCTGACGAAGTGCCAGTGCCAGATAGGTGCCGGTACGCGGCCGGGTCGGCCCACGCAGCCATGCGGTCCGCGGGTTTCAAACCCCCGTTTTGCAGGGGTTTCGCCACTTGCCGCCACAGACCGCCACGCCCTTTACGGGCCTAGAGGTCCCGAGTTCGAATCTCGGCGCCCCGATCGAAGAAAGCCCCGCAAAAAAGGAAGCGATGCTCTTCGAGTATCGGGCGCTCGGCCACACCGAGCGCGCGATCATCATGAGCAAGCACCTCTCAGCGGCTCCGCGGCCGGGCGCCGCAGCGGTCTGCACCCCTTCGAGCTTTGTCGACCTTCCCGAATACTGGCTTGGTTCAGGCGGCTATCGCCTGAGTGTCGGGCAACTGACTGGAGAGCCTGTGCTTGTTGTAGGTCCGGCATTCTGCGAAGGTGGGAAGAGACGCTGGTACCGCGAAGGCCGGGTGGGCTCTGCCCGCCTCGATCTGAGATCGCACGAAAGAAGGACCTTCGTTCCGTGACCGCCTGACCCTCGTCCATCGCCCTGAGAGGAGTTCGTCGTGGCTGAAACAAGCGAACTGGAAGGTGTCGACAGTCTTCGTGACGCTCACGTCGCTGCACTCAACGCCGGTGACGCGGATGCCTGGGTGGCCTGCTTCACTGCCGACGCCGTACAGATGCCCCCCAACTACCCCGCCAACGTCGGCATCGAGGAGATCGGCGGCTGGTCAGGCGGCATGCTCGCCGCCTTCGGCGCGGAGTTCTCGCTCTCGGCAGAGGAGGTGCAGCAGGCAGGTGCCGAGTGGGCCTTCGAACGCGGCACGTACACGATCACGCTCACCCCAAGAAGCGGCGGCGACCCGATACGAGACGTCGGCAAGTACATCACGATCTACCAACGGCAAGCCGACGGCACCTGGCTAATGGCCCGCGACATCTGGAACAGCAACAACCCGCTTCCCGAGTAGGATGGAAGGACACTGCCTCCGTCTCGAATCCCGGAGGTCGGGTGCCGGCCCCTCGGGCTGGCATCAAGCGCGGAATCGGGCTATCAACCGGAAGGTTCTCCGCTTCGACAGGCCGTTAGCGGCGACTTTCCTCCAATCCTTCCACGCCACCGGCTGAAAATTCGCGACTTTTACCCGATGGCGCCTCGCGCCGCGCGGAAGCCTCGTGGGAGTTCGTGGAAGTTCTTCGCACGGCTATCTGGTCGCTATCGGCGGCCTCGTGCTCAGCTCCTAGATGTGCATGCCGGGCCACGGACAGACGCAACCCGCGACGCCGGAATCGCCCGCCTACGGGACACCGAATGAATCGAAGTAGACGCTCGTCGCGAGATACGCCGACCGCTTGCCTCTGTACTTGCCGCGCGGATTCAGG
>DASYQM010000211.1:0-2895 GCA_036005525.1 Streptosporangiaceae bacterium | reverse complement strand
CGCACCCGGGAGGCGCGATCGTGGTCGTCCAGCAGGGTTCGATCACCGTTCACCAATCTGCCGGCAGCCAGTGCCAGACCACCACGTACAGCGCGGGGCAGGCGTTCATCGAGCGACCTGGCGAAGTGGATGACGTCACCAACGCGGGCACGGTCCCATACGTCCTTTTCGTCACCTTCCCGCGTGTGCCACAGGGCGACTCCCCAAGAACTGACCAGCCGGACCCGGGCACGTGCCCGGGCCTTTGACGACCTGACCGAGCTCTCCTCTTGCGTGTGCCGGGTGCCCGCGGTCCCGGGAATCCCCCGAAGCCACGCCGGTCCGCGCTCGCCCACCGCTAGTGATCGGCCCAGGACCTCGGCTGAGAGCGCAGTTCCGCCCAATTGTGAGTAGGCCAATTGTGAGTAGGCGTTGCGGGCCTGGCCGGGATGGTAGTGAGCCTGGCTCGTAGCGTTGAGAGGTCCCGGTGGGCTGGTTCTCATATCCGCTGCCGGCCCCTTGCTGGGCTTGGCTTTCGAACGACGTGCCAGCGTGCCGGGGCCTCGCCGTGGCGTGGCTCATAAGAGGTGCGCGAGCGCCAGCGTGATCCCTGGAATTGGGCGTGCCCGCCACGGTCGTTACCCCAGGTCAAGGACAGGGAGGAGGGCGTTCCCATGGTGGCGGTGATGATCGGGATCGACCCGCACAAGGCCTCGCACACCGCGGTGGCGATCGACCCGGCGGAGGTGCCGTTGGGCCAGCTGCAGGTACGGGCCTGCGCCGCCCAGGCGGAGCGGCTGCTGGCGTGGGCGCAGGCCTGGCCGCAGCGCACCTGGGCGGTCGAAGGCGCGGGCGGGGTGGGCCATCTGCTGGCCCAGCAGCTGCTGGCGGCGGGTGAACGGGTGCTGGATGTGCCGTCCAAGCTGGCCGCCCGGGTGCGGCTGCTCGCGTCGGGAAACATCAACAAGAACGACCCGAACGACGCCCGGTCGGTGGCAGTCGCGGCGCTGCGCTCACCAGGGGTCCGCGAGGTCTGCCGTGATGATCACGCGGCGGTGCTCAAGGTCTGGTCCAAGCGTTATAGGGACCTGGGCCGGGCCCGCACCCAGGTGGCCTGCCGGCTGCACCAGGTGCTGTGCGAGCTGATCCCCGGCGGCGCCGGGGCCGGTAAGGAGATCACCGCAGGCCAGGCCGCACGCATCCTGGGATCGATCACCCCAGCGGGGGCGGTGGAGGCGGCGCGCTGCCAGCTGGCCGCCGACCTCACCGAAGACCTGCGCGGCATCGACGCCCGGATCCGCCAGACCAGGAAGACGCTCGCCGCAGCGGTGCAGGCGACCGGGACCAGCCTGACCGGGCTGTTTGGAGTCGGCCCGGTGATCGCGGCCGCCGTGATCGGCGACGTGCGCGCCGTGTCCCGCTTTCCCGGCCGAGACCACTTCGCCGCCTACGACGGCACCGCCCCGATCGAGGTATCCTCCGGCGGCCGCAAGGTCTGGCGGCTGTCCCGGCGCGGCAACCGACGGCTCAACCACGCCATCCACATGGCCGCGATCACCCAGATCCGCTACCGGAACAGCCAGGGCCGCGCCTACTACGACAAGAAACTGGGCGAAGGCAAGACCGGCAAAGAAGCCCTGCGCTGCCTGAAGCGGCAGATCAGCGATGCCATCTTCGCCTGCCTGCAAGCTGACGCCGCCCGGGCAGCCGCGGTTGCCGCGGCCAGCGAGCCCGGGAGGGCAACGGGGGAACGGCTCACTCACCAGCGTGGCCGGCTCACACCCCCAGCACCGGCTCTTCGGGTAAGCCACTCCCAGGCCCGCAACCAGCCTACGACCCCAGCAACCGACCCCGCTCCTGCTCCCTTTCCCGCGCCGCTGCCATCTCGTGCGAGCGGGCGGCCGGGTCAAGGACCGGGCCAGGCCCGGCCGCGCAGCGGCGCCCCGCAGGGCGTCCTTGACGTGACAGCCCGCGAGCCGATAATGCCCCGCGGCGGGAAAGGAAAGACCCACCGGCCCAGGCCTTCCACCTGAGCGCAGACCCCCCGCTCAGGCAACGCATCCGGCGCTTCCACCTTGACTCCGGCACAAAGAGGTGTTCGTTCTGGACGGCTCCAGTGCGTGGGATCTCTGTCGCCGTGGCCGCGCATAACAGCCAATCGGGCGCGTGTCACCGGCGGAGCTTGCCAGGCGACACAGTCGTTTTCGCTTTGGCCACTGGCCGGCGCCTGCGCGGTGTTCTCGCCGTTGAGAGCCGCCATCGGGAGCGATACCTTTCTGCTATGGCGGGAGAGCCGGCCATCGTGGTGGAGGACCGTAAGGAGTTGACCTACCTGCTGTGCCAGGGTGCTGAGCTTGAGCACGGCCTGATGTGCCAGTACCTGTATGCCGCGTTCAGCCTCAAGAACACGGCGGGTCTGGGTCTTCGCCGCGATCAGCTTGCGGCCGTCGAGCGCTGGCGCCGGGTGATCTTGACCATCGCGGGTGAGGAGATGCTGCATTGGGCCGTGGTGCAGAATCTGCTCACGGCCGTTGGGTCTGCGCCGTATGTGAGCCGGCCGCACTTGCCGCACCAAGCGGGGGGCTACCCGCCCGGGGTGCAGCTTCGCCTGCTGCCGTTCGGCGAGGCGGCGTTGCAGCATTTTGTGTACCTGGAGCGGCCGGAGGGGGCCGAGGATGCCGACGCGGAGGGGTTCGAGCCTACCGGGCCGCCGCTGCCGCCGATGGGGCCCGGGGAGGTGGTGCCGCGGGGCCAGGATTGGGCGACGCAGGGTCATTTGTACCGTGCTGTGGAGCGGGGGCTGGCGCATCTGGCTGGCAGGCTGGGCGAGGATCGGCTGTTCATCGGCCCGGCGTTTCACCAGGCCGGCGAGACCGCCTTTGGCTGGCCTGACCTTGGGCCCATCACCGGCCTGGA
>DASYQM010000210.1:0-29890 GCA_036005525.1 Streptosporangiaceae bacterium | reverse complement strand
CGCGATGCTGTCGCTGTCCTGGCTGGTGACGGTGGTCGCCCTGGTGCTGCTCCCCATGTTCGTCATCCCCGCCCGGCTGGTCGGCCGCCGCCTGCAGCGCTACACCAGGGAATCGATGCAGCTCGACGCCGAGATGGGCAGCACGATGACCGAGCGCTTCAACGTCGCCGGCGCGATGCTGGTGAAGCTGTTCGGCAGCCCGGACGACGAGGCGCGCGTCTTCGCCGGCCGGGCGGCCAAGGTCAGGGACATCGGCATCATCACCGCCATGTACGGCAGCACGCTGTTCATCGCGCTTACCCTGCTCGCGTCCATGGCCACGGCGGTCGTCTACGGCCTCGGCGGCGGCCTGGTCATCCACGGCGCCTTCCAGCTCGGTACGCTCGTCGCGCTGACCGCGCTGCTCGCCCGGCTCTACGGGCCGATCACCGCGCTGTCCAACGTCCAGGTGGACGTCATGACGGCACTGGTCAGCTTCGACCGGGTGTTTGAGGTGCTCGACCTCCAGCCGCTCATCACCGAGCGCCCGGGAGCGGTGCCGCTGCCCGCGCCCGCCAGCGGCAACGGCGGCGGCCCGGCGCCCGCGCCGCCGGTGGAGTTCGACCGGGTCTCGTTCCGCTACCCGACAGCCAGCGAGGTATCGCTCGCCTCCCTGGAGTCGATCGCGCTGCCCATGCCCGAGCGGGCCGGCAGCGGGCAGGACGTGCTGCACGAGGTGAGCTTCACCGCGCCGTCGGGGAAGCTGACGGCCCTGGTCGGACCGTCGGGCGCGGGCAAGACCACGATCACCCACCTGGTGGCGAGGCTCTACGACCCCCAGGAGGGGCGTGTCAGCATCGGCGGCCACGACCTGCGTGACCTCACGCTGGACTCGCTGCACAGCGCGGTCGGCGTGGTGACCCAGGACGCGCACATGTTCCACGACACCATCCGGGCCAACCTCTCCTACGCCCGGCCCAGTGCCACCGAGGAAGAGCTCGTCGAGGCATGCCGGGCCGCCCAGATCTGGGACCTGGTGGCCGACCTGCCCGACGGCCTGGACACCGTGGTCGGTGACCGAGGCTACCGGCTCTCGGGCGGGGAGAAGCAGCGGCTGGCGATCGCCCGGCTGCTGCTCAAGGCGCCGTCGGTGGTCGTGCTCGACGAGGCCACGGCCCACCTGGACTCGGAGTCCGAGGTGGCGGTCCAGCGCGCGCTCAAGACGGCGCTGGCCGACCGGACCTCCCTGGTGATCGCGCACCGTCTGTCCACGATCCGGGAGGCCGACCAGATCCTGGTGATCGACCACGGCCAGGTGCGGGAGCGGGGCCGGCACGAGGAACTGCTGGTAGCGGGCGGCCTGTACGCCGAGCTTTACCACACTCAGTTCGCCAGCCAGGAGACGCTGCAGGCGCCCGCAGACAGAAGCGCGGCGGCTACCACCGTTAACGGCGAGTCTCGCCGGTAACGGCGCCGGTCAGGCGCCGTAGCCCACCCGGCGCAGTTCGTCGCCGGCGACCCGCTCCACCTCGGCGACCTGGGCCGGGCTCAGCAGCCGCCGCCACACGCCCGCCTCCCGGTCCGGGTCCGGCCCCGCCCGCAGCTCCAGGTGGCTGACCCCGGCCCCGGTGAACGCCGATATGGCCCTGGCCGCTGTCAGCGGCTGGCGGATCATCTCCTCATAGCGCAGGGTGATGAGCTGCTCGGCCGACAGCGCGTTGCGCAGCCGGGCCATCAGCCGCACAGTGCCGCGCCAGCGCATCGCGCACTTGCCGGCCACGGACAGGCCCGGCCACTCGGCCCGGTCCGCCTGGGTTTCCACGCCGAGCACGGGGTGGGCGAACTCTGCGCCCAGATCCACGAAACCGGGACGGAACCAGGCCAGCGCGTCGGGGTCCGCGAGCATCCCCGCCACCACGTCCCGGCCGTCGCGGATGATCTGCACCAGCCGCGCATCGGGGAAGGCGTCCAGCAGTGACTCGGCGCAGTACAGCAGGTCGGGGCTGGCGTCGCCGTAGCGGCTGATGGACCGGTCGCCCACGCACGGCCCGGTGCCCTCGGCCCCGCCTGCTTCCCGGCAGGCCGCCGAGCATCCCAGGCAGCAGTGGGGGCTCACCTGCCAGCCCTGGGCGAACGCGTCCCGCAGCACGGTGGCCGCCGCCTCCGCCTTGCCACGGGCCAGGAGAGGGTTGCGTGCGAAGGCGTGCACGACCGGCAGCACCCAGCGCTGCCCCATCGTGAAGTGGAAGCCATCAGACCGCTTCAGCGCCCGGGCGAGGATGGTCACGCCCGAGCACGGGGCGCCGAGCACGAAAACCGGCTGCCGGACCTTGCGGCCGTTGACCACGAGGATGTGCGGGCGGACCGCACCCGGCCGGGCGGAGGCCGGGGTGGCGCCGGCAGGCGGCCGGCCCAGCACCCCGGTGTCCGCGGGACCAGGGGAGTCCGTCATGGGTGACCGTGTCCCGCACGGGATGCCCTCACGGTGACGAGGGAGCGCATCATCGCCTCCCTGTGCAGCTCCGGGTAGGTGCGGCGAGCCGCCCACAACAGCACGAGGGTACCCGCTCGCCCGCAGACGGGGATGAGCCCAGCCACCGGCGCCTCCAGGTCACGAGGTTTCCGGGCCCGGCCCGGATGCCTGCCCTCGTTCGCGTTGCCCCCGCCGGTCAACCGTACCCGGGTAGCCTGGCCCCGCGCCGATGACACCGGGTTCGGCGCTTCCGTACCCGGTGCGGGCCAGGGCTGTGCCCGCCGTAAGCTGGCAGCCGTGCCAGCACCCCGGCCGCTGCCTGCGGCGCCGCCGCCCGCGGTATCGCGCCGGGTGCCCCCCGCCGCTGCGGCGGCGCTGGCCGCGGTGCTTGGCCTGGCCCTCGCCGGCGCGGGCTGCGCGTCCTTCGACGCCACCTTCGGCCAGCGTGAGGCGGTGGTGCAGTTCCAGCCGCAGACGACCAATGCGGTCCGGCTGAAGGTCCGGGCCGCCTGTTCTCACCAGGCGCACGCCACCCCGGAGCCATTGCCCACCGGCCAGCCCGCCGCAGACCAGAGCTACGACGTGCGTTACCGGGTCGACAAGGCCAGCGACGGGGATCTCGCCCGGCTCCAGCAGTGCCTGCAGAAGTTCCGGTCCGTGGCCGGCATCGAGTTCAGCGGGCCGGCGGGCAGCTGAACCCGGGTCAGCGCACCCGGTCGGCTGATTCCGGTCGCCTGATTCGGGCGGCCGGTCCGGGGAGACCGGCCCTGACCGGGCACGGCTGCTCGTATGCTCACGTCCCGTGACCCGCCATTGCATGTCCCGGCCGCCGCCCTGCGCGCGCCGCGCGGCAGGGCTCGCGGCCGCACTGGCGGTCACCGCGCTGGCCGGCTGCGGCGTACTGAGCGGGCCGTCCGCGAACTCCACCGCCTCGGCAGGACCGGGCGGGCAGGCCGCCAGGGCGACACCTGTGGCCGACCCGTCGCCGGCCCCGGCGGCGCAGGCGCCCCCCTGCCCGAGTGCCCCGGCCGGGTTCTCCTGCACCATGCGGCGGCGGATAGCCGCGGCGGAACGGTATCTGAAGGACCGGCCCGGCATGATCGGCATTGTGCTGCGCGACAGGTCCACGGGGGCGGTCTGGCGGAACAGGTACGCGGGCAGCCAGATCTACATGGCATCGACCAGCAAGCTGGCGATGGCGGTCACCCTGCTGCTGCAGAACCAGGCCGGGGTCATCCACCTGTCCGGCGCCGACCGCGCGGTGATGGACCGGATGCTCCACGTGAGCTCCGACAACGCCGCCGACGACCTCTGGTTCAAGTATGGCGCCACCTTCTATACCAGCTACTTCCCCCGGATCGGCTTGACCGGGGCCCATTACCTGCACCAGGCTGGCGTAACCGGGGCCTACTGGGGCGAGATGACCTGCACGGCCGAGGACGAGAGCCGGCTCATCAACTACGTGCTGGACCGTCTTCCCGCTGCGCTGCGCGACTATCTCGTGTACCAGCTGCGCCACGTCGCACCCGTGCAGCACTTCGGCGTGTGGGGCGCCGGCCTGGCCGGCCAGCCCGGGAACAAGAACGGATGGTCGGTGGAGAAGCCGGGCTGGATCATCGACTCGACCGGGTTCGCCGGGCCCGGCGAACGGTACACGCTGGCCATGATGAACAGCCTGGACGGCGCGGGCGGGTACCAGGCCGGCACGGAGACGGTCACCCAGGTGGCGGCGATCCTCTTCCGCGGGCACCGGATCGCGGCGCCACATCTGAGCGCGACCCCCTAGCGGCATCTGAGCGCGACCCCCTAGCGGCGATCCGGTTGCACAGCCGCGGGGACCTGTGGTTAGAATTACCCACTAATCTGATCGGAAAGATCACCTACCAAACGGATCGGAAAGATGGGCGGGATTCTCTGATGCGCAAAGGCCTCCTCGCGGCTGGGGTAGCCGCCGTCGCGGTGCTGGCGGCCGGGTGCAGTTCATCATCGCCGACGGCGTCGGGTGGGAGCTCGGGCGACGTCGTGCTGCGGCTCGGCTTCCTGGCCAACATCACGCACGAGCCGGCGCTCGTGGGGCTGGAGAAGGGATTCTTCGCGAAGAACCTGGGCAAGAACGTGACCCTGAAGACGACGGTCTTCAGCTCCGGCACCGAAGAGACCACCGCGATCCTCGCGGGCCAGCTGGACGCGGCCTACGTCGGGCCCAACCCGGCCATCAACGCCTGGCAGAAGTCCAACGGCACCGCAATAAAGATCATCTCCGGGGTGGCCTCGGGGGGCGCGTCGCTGGTGGTCAAGCCCGGCATCACCTCGGCCGCCGCCCTCAAGGGAAAGTCGCTCGCCACCCCGTCGCTCGGTAACACCCAGGACGTCGCGGTCCGCTACTGGCTCAAGCAGCACGGGCTGACCACCACGGCGACCGGCGGCGGCGACGTCGCGATCAAGCCCATCAAGCCGAACTCGGCCGCCGTGCTGCAGTTCAAGTCGGGCCAGCTCGACGGCGGCTGGGAACCGGAGCCCTACGCCACCGAGATGGTGCTCGACGGCGGGAAGCGCCTGGTGAACGAGGCGAGCCTGTGGCCGGGCGGCAAGTTCGTCACCACCAACCTGGTCGTCACCCAGCCGTTCCTCAAGGACCATGCCAGCGTGGTCAATGGGCTGCTCAAGGGCCAGATCGAGGCCAACGACTACATCAACTCCAACGGGCAGGCCGCTGCCCAGGCGGCCAACACCGAGCTGACTGAGCTCCTCGGTAAGGGGCTGGACCCGGGCATCCTGACCAAGTCGCTGACGTACCTGACCTTCACCAACGACCCCATCGCGTCGTCGCTGAAGGCCGACGCCCAGCATGCGGTGGCGGTCGGGCTGCTCAAACCCGTCAACCTCAACGGCATCTATGATCTCGGACCGCTCAATAAGCTGCTGAAAGCGGCGGGGGAGCCGCAGGTGAGTTCATGAGCATTGCCCATCACAACGGCCCCGCGCCCCCGGGATCTGTCCCGGGGGCGCCGGCCCGTTCCCAGCCAGCCAGCACCACCGACGGGCCGCCGGCCGGAATCCGGATCAGCGAGGTGTCCAAGGTCTTCGGCAGGGGCGGCTCGGCGCTGCTCGCCCTGGACCGGCTGTCGCTGACCGTCGCCCCCGGCGAGGTCGCCTGCCTCATCGGCGCGTCCGGGTGCGGCAAGAGCACGCTGCTGAACCTGGTGGCCGGGCTCGACGCCCCCACCTCCGGTGAGATCTCCACCGGCGGCCAGCGGGTCGCGCTCATGTTCCAGGAGCCGGCCCTGTTCCCCTGGCTGACCGCGGCCAGGAACGTGGAGCTGGCCCTGCGCGCGGGCGGGGTGTCCAAGAACGAGCGGCGCCAGCGGGCCACCGACCTGCTGGATGTGGTGCACCTGGGCGGCTTCGCCGGCAAGCGGCCGCACGAGCTGTCCGGCGGCATGCGGCAGCGGGTCGCGCTGGCCCGGGCGCTCGCCCAGGACGCGGAGATCCTGCTGATGGACGAGCCGTTCGGCGCGCTCGACGCGATGACCCGCGACCTGCTCCACGACGAGCTGGACCGGATCTGCGCCGAGCGCGGGCTCACGGTGCTGTTCGTCACGCACAACGTGCGCGAGGCGGTGCGCCTCGGCGACCGGGTGGTGGTGCTCAGCAGCCGCCCGGGCCGGGTCATCGACGAGTTCGCCGTGCCGATCCGCCGCCCGCGCCGGATCGACTCGGCGGAGGTCGCCGGGCTGGCCGCCACCATCACCGACCGGCTGCGGGGGGAGATGATCCGGCATGGCCGCTGACACCGAGGCCGCCGCCCTGGCCGGGCTCGACAGCCTGGAGCTCCAGCAGGCCGGCGTCTCAGCCGGCGACCGGGCCAGGAAGATATGGGCCGCGGTGTGGCCCAAGCTGCTCGCGATCGCGATCGTGATCGGCGTCTGGGAGCTCGTCTATCTCAGCGGCTGGAAATCGGCCGCCATCCTGCCCAGCCCGGCCGCGGTCTTCTCCGACCTGTGGGCCCAGGCGCATCACGCGCTGCTGTGGCAGGCGATCGCCACCACCCTGCGGCGGGCGGTGATCGGTTTCGGGATGGCCCTGGTCATCGGGGTCGTGCTCGGGGCGCTGGTGTCCCGGATCAAGCCGCTGCGGGCGGCGGTCGGATCGATGATCACCGCGCTGCAGACCATGCCGTCGATCGCCTGGTTCCCGTTCGCGATCATCCTGTTCGGCGCCACCACCAACGCCATCCTGTTCGTGATCATCCTGGGCGCGGCGCCATCCATCGCCAACGGGCTCATCGCCGGGGTCGACTACACCCCGCCGCTGCTGCTGCGGGCGGGCCGCACCATGGGGCTGGGCCGGATCGCGATGTACCGGCACCTGATCCTGCCCGCCTCGCTGCCCTCGTTCGTGGCCGGCCTCAAGCAGGGCTGGGCGTTCGCCTGGCGCAGCCTGATGGCCGGCGAGCTGCTGGTGATCATCATGGGCCAGCCGTCCATCGGCGTGCTGCTGTCGACCTTCCAGGACCAGAGCGAGATGGCGTCGACGATCTCCATCATGATCGTGATCCTGGTGCTGGGGATCGTGGTCGACCTGATCTTCACCCGGATCGACGCCTCCATCCGGCGGCGGAGGGGGATGCTGGACCCGGCTGTGTCGTAGGTGGGGCGGGGCGGGCGGGACCGTGCCCTCCGCTCCGCTTCGCTCTTTATACGCTCCGGCGCGGCCCGCCCCGCTGCTCAGCCGCGCCTCGCCGTTTGGCTGCCGCCCCTGCTCAGCCGCGGGCCCTGCTGACCGGCCCGCCACTGGGGACGGTGGGCGCGGGTGGCTTTGTGGAACGTACGATCGAGGTGTGCTGAGTAGTGCCGGGATCGTGCTGGCTGGCGGGAGGTCGTCGCGGATGGGGACGGCCAAGGCGGCGCTGGAGTGGCACGGGTCTACGCTGCTGCGGCGGACCGTGGGGATCCTCGCGCGGGTGACCGACGGGCCGGTGGTGGTGGTGCGGGCACCGGGGCAGGAGCTGCCGGCGCTGCCGCCCGCGGTAGAGGTCGTGGACGACCCGCGGGAGGGGCTGGGGCCGGTGCAGGGGCTGGCCGCGGGGCTGGCCGCGCTGGACGGGCGGGCCGAGGTGGCGTTTGTCAGCTCGACGGACATGCCGTTCCTGCATCCCGCCTTCGTCAGGCGGGTGCTGCGGGCGGCGCAGGAGGGGGCGGATGTCGGGCTGCCGGTGGCACGGGGGTATCCGCAGCCGCTGGCCGCCGCCTACCGCGTGGCCCTCGCGCCGGTCGCCGCGAAGCTGGTGGCCGATGAGCGGCTGCGGCCCGCGTTCCTGTTCGAGGAGTGCGTGGTCGACCGGCTGGATGAGGACGCGCTGCGGGCCGATCCGGTGCTGGCGGCGCTCGATCCCGGCCTCGAGTCGGTAGTCAATGTCAACGAGCCGGCCGACTACCAGGCGGCGCGGGCGCGGGCGGCGCCCGAGGTGACGATCCAGCGGTTCGGGCCGCTGGCCGACGGCCACCGCGGCCCGCAGCCGGTCCGCGCGGCCACCGTGGCCGAAGCGGCCGAAGCGGCCAGACTGGAGCTGGACGGGCACGTGGTGGCGGCGCTGAACGGCGACCAGATCACCAGGGACGGCGAGACGCCGCTGGCGGCCGGCGACACCGTGTTCTTCCTGTCCGCGGACGCAGGCGGCTGATCGGCGATGGCCGCGGGCGGCTACTTCGGGCAGGCACTGGTGGTGGACGCGGGCGCCGGCACCGCGGACGCGCTGCCGCTGCCCGATGAGCTGCTGCGCGCCTACATCGGCGGCGCCGGGCTCGGCACCTGGCTGATGCACCGGCTCGGGCCGCCCGGCGTGGATCCGGTCGCCCCCGCCGCGCCGCTCGCCTTCGTGTTCTCCCCGCTGGTCGGCACCCCGCTCACCACCAGCGCCAAGTTCGCCGTCGTGGCCAAGTCACCGCTGACCGGCATGCTGAACGACGCGCTCTCCTCCAGCCAGTTCGCGATCGCCGGGAAGCTCACCGGCCACGATGCCATCGTTGTGCATGGTGCTTGTGAGCAGCCGTCGGTGCTGCTCGTCGACGCCGGGGGCGCCCGTTTCCTCGGTGCCGCCCACCTGTGGGGGCTCCCCGCAGCGGAGGCTGAGGGGCGGCTGAGGGAACAGCTGGGCCGGGGCTGGCGGGTGGCCGCCATCGGCCCGGCCGGCGAGCGCGGCGTCCGCTACGCCACGATCTCCCACGACGGGCGGCACGCCGGGCGCGGCGGGCTCGGCGCGGTCCTGGGCGCCAAACGGATCAAGGCCGTGGCCGTCCGGGCCGCCACCAAGGTCGCCTCCGCGTACCCGGACCGGGTGCTCAGCGCCGCGCGTGACCTGCGGGAACGGTCGTTCGGGCCGGCCACCGCCAAGTACCGCGAGCTTGGCACGCTGGCCAACCTGCTCGCCTTCAACGCCATCAACACCCTGCCCACCCGGAACTTCCAGGCCGCGACCTTCCCGGATGCCCCCCGGCTGGCGGCCGAGGACCTGGCGGAGATGCGGCGGGTCGCGCGGAACAGCTGCGCGTCGTGCACGATCGGCTGCGAGCACATCTACTCGGCCCGCGGCGGCAAGAAGATGCGGGTGGAGTACGAGAACGTCTTCGCGCTCGGCCCGATGTGCGGGATCTCCGACCCCGACGCGGTGCTGACCGCCAGCGCGGCCTGCGACGAGCTCGGGCTCGACACGATCTCGGCGGGAGGCACGATCGCCTGGGCGATGGAGTGCGCCGAGCGGGGGCTGATCGACGCGCCGTGGCTGCGGTTCGGCGACGCGGATGCGCTGCTGCGGGCGCTGTCGGAGATCGGGGAGCGCCGCGGGCTCGGGGAGCTGCTCGCCGAAGGCTCGCGGCGCGCGGCGCAGCGCGTCGGCGGCGGCTCGGAGGCCTTCGCCCCGCACGTCAAGGGCCTGGAGATGCCCGGCTATGAGCCCCGCACGCTGCAGGCCATGGCGCTCGGCCTGGCGGTGAACGCCAGGGGCGCGGACCACAACAGGTCCGGCGCGTACGAGGCCGACCTGTCCGGCGACCACGACCGGCTCGCGGGCGGCGAGGCACACGTGGCCGCGGCGATCGAGACCGAGGACCGGGCCGCGGTGATGGACTCCCTCATCCTGTGCAAGTTCCTGCGCGGCGTGTTCACCGACCCCTTCGCCGAATGGGCGGCGCTGCTGGCCGCGGTGACCGGCTGGGACGTCGATGCCGCCGAGCTGCGGCGGACCGCCCGCCGGATCGTGCTGGCCAAGCGTGTTTTCAACATCCGCGAGGGCTGGCAGCCGGAGGACGACTGGCTGCCGGAGCGGCTGCTGGCCGAGCCGGTCCAGCTCGGGTCCGGCCGGGTGGCAGCGCTGACGCCGCAGCGGCTGCGCGGCATGATCGGCTCCTACTACGCGGCGCGCGGGCTTGACGGCCAGGGCCGCCCGGACCCGGCAGACGTGGCCGGCCTGCTGCTGGATCATGTCGCGGCACGATAGATACGCCGGCCCTTTGGTTGGTGCGATCTCGCGGCACGGCGGATACTGAATACATGGCCATTCCCGTTCAAGCCACCCCCCGGACGGTGACGCTCACCATCGATGGGCGTGAGGTCACGGTCGCGGAAGGCTCGACGATCTGGGCCGCGGCCAAGCAGGCCGGCATCGATATCCCGGTGCTCTGCCACGACGAGCGCTTCGACCCGGTCGGCGTCTGCCGTATGTGCGTGGTCGATGTCGGGGCCCCCGCCTACGCCGCCTCCTGCGTGCGCGCGTGCGAAGACGGCATGGACGTCAAGACCGCCACCCCCGACGTCGAGCGCAGCCGCGCGGTGCTGACGCAGCTGCTGCTGGCCGACCAGCCGGAGCGCGAGCGCGACCCCAAGCAGACCACCACCGGCGACAACGAGCTGCTCGCCCTCGCCGACCGCTACGGGGTGAGCCGCGAAGACGGCCTGCCGGTCGCCGCCGGCCGCGGCACGGACGTTTCCAACCCGGTCATCGCCGTGGACCACGACTCGTGCATCCTCTGCGACCGCTGCGTGCGCGCCTGCGATGACATCCAGGGCAACGACGTCATCGGCCGCAGCGGCAAGGGCTACTCCACCCGGATCGCCTTCGACTTGAACGACCCGATGGGGGAGTCCTCGTGCGTCACCTGCGGGGAATGCGTCTCGGCGTGCCCGACCGGCGCGCTGACCAACAAGCCGATCCGGAACATCCCGATCCGGCCGCGCAGCGAGCTCGACCAGGTCAACACCGTCTGCCCGTACTGCGGCGTCGGCTGCGCGCTGACCTATCACGTGGACAGGGGGCGCGGCGCGATCGCGTTCGCCGAGGGCCGCGACCAGCCCGGCTCGAAGGGCCGCCTGTGCGTCAAGGGCCGTTACGGCTGGGATTACGCCGCCTCGCCGCAGCGGCTGACCGTGCCGCTGATCCGGCGGGACGAGTCCTACCCGAAGGGCCCGCTGTCCACCGAGGTCCGCGGCGACATGGGCGACGGCGGGTACTCCGGCGATCTGGAGGAGCGGGCCGAGCGCAGGCAGCTCAGCGGAGGCCGGATCGCGGACGGTGCCCGCAACAGCCAGCGCCGGGGGAACGGCCAGCACCAGGGCAACGGCGGGGGCGGTAAGCGGCGGCGGCGCAAGCCCGGCGGCCTGGTCGACTACGACGAGGTGCTGCCGCACTTCCGCGAGGCGACCTGGGAGGAGGCGCTTGACCTGGTCGCCCGCCGCCTTACCGATATCTACGCGGATGGCGGGCCCGGCGCGATCGCCGGATTCGGGTCGGCGAAGTGCTCCAACGAGGAGGCCTACCTCTTCCAGAAGCTGATCAGGACCGGCTTCCACACCAACAACGTGGACCACTGCACCCGGCTGTGCCACGCCTCCAGCGTCGCAGCCCTGTTCGAGGGCATCGGCTCTGGCGCGGTCTCCACCACCTACGGGGACGTGATCAACGCCGACGTCGCCATCGTGACCGGCAGCAACCCGACCGCCAACCACCCGGTCGCTTCGTCGTTCTTCAAGCAGGCCCGCCGCCGCGGCACCACGATCATCTACATCGACCCGCGGGCCGACAAGATGTCCGACCATGCCGACATCTTCTGCCAGCTCAAGCCGGGCACCGATGTGGCGCTCTACAACGGCGTCATGCACGAAGTGATCAGGCTGGGGCTGACCGACCGCGAGTTCATCGAGAAGCGGACGGCGAACTACGCCGCGCTCGCCGAGACGGTCGCCAACTACCCGCCCGAGCGGGCCGAGCAGATCACCGGCGTACCCGCCGACGTGATCCGGCGGGTGGCGCGGGCCTGGGGCGAGGCCGGGGCCGGGGTCATCTTCTGGGGCATGGGCATCTCCCAGCACACCACCGGCACCGACAACGCGCGCTGCCTCATCGCGATGTGCGCGATCACCGGTAACGTCGGCCGGCCCGGCAGCGGGCTGCACCCCCTGCGCGGCCAGAACAACGTGCAGGGCGCCTCGGACATGGGCCTGATCCCCATGTTCTATCCCGACTACAAGAAGGCGGACGACCCGGACGTCCGCGCCAGGTTCGAGCAGGCATGGGACACACCGGACCTGGACCCCAAGCGCGGGCTCACCGTCACCGAGATCATCGGCTCCGTGCTCAAGGGCGGGGTGCGCGGGATGTACATGCTCGGGGAGAACCCGTTCCTGTCCGACCCCAACATCAACAAGGTCCGCAAGGCGCTGGCGGCGCTGGACTTCCTCGTCGTCCAGGACATCTTCCTGACCGAGACCGCCGAGTTCGCCGACGTCATCCTGCCCGCGTCGTCCTACCTGGAGAAGGACGGCACCTACACCAACACCGACCGCCGGGTGCAGCTCGGCAGGAAGGTGCTCGACCCGCCGGGGCAGGCCCGGGTGGACTGGGAGGTCGTCCAGGACATCGCCAACCGGGTCGGGCTCGGCTGGAACTACACGAGTGCGCGGGAGATCTTCGACGAGGTCGTCGCGGTGATGCCCAGCTACACCAACCTCAGCTACGACAACCTCGGCCTGACCGGCAAGCTGTACCCGAACCCCGACCCGGAGCACAGCGACGGCATCGTGGTGATGTTCGGCGAGAAGTTCAACACCGACGACGGCCTGGCCCACCTGGTGCCCGCCGAATGGCTGCCCGCCAAGGAATTGCCCGACGAGCAGTTCCCGTTCGTGCTCAACACCGGCCGGCTGCTCGAGCACTGGCACACCGGCACGATGACCCGCCGGTCCTACGCGCTCGACGCCATCGCGCCGCAGGCCGAGGTCTACCTGAACCCCGATGACGCCGCCGCGCTTGGCCTCGCCGACGGGGACCGCGCCCGGGTGACCTCGCGCCGGGGGTCGATCGTGCTGGCAACGCGGGTGTCCCACCGCGAGGCCCCGGGGAACTGCTTCATCCCGTTCCACTTCCGCGAGGCCGCCGCGAACCTGCTGACGATCGACGAGATCGACCCCACGGGCAAGATCCCCGAGTTCAAGTTCTGCGCGGTCCGCGTCGAGGCCGCGGGCGCGACGGGCGCACCCGGGCGGGGGCAGGCCTGATGGCCAAGGCCCAGGCCCGGCTTCCGGGCGTCGAGGCACGGGCGGGCAAGTTCCCCGGCCCCAGCCTGATCCCGGCGCTGTACGCGATCCAGGAGCGGGTCGGCTGGCTGCCCCGCGAGGAACTGGTGACCCTGGCCAGGGAGGTGCACCGGCCGCTGTACGAGATCGAGGGGCTGATCTCGTTCTACCCGCATTTCCTGACCGAGCCGCCGAAGCCGGTCGCGCTGCACGCCTGCCGCGACCTGTCGTGCTGGCTGCAGGGCGCGGACGAGCGGATCGCCGCGATCCGGCGGCGGTATGGGCAGGACGCGGACACCGAGATCGTGGAGGTGTCCTGCATCGGCCGGTGCGACGCGGCGCCCGCGATGAGCATCAACGAGTGCCCGGCGCCCGCCGCGGACGCCGAGGCGCTGATCGCCGCGGCGCGGGACGGCCAGCTGCCGCCGCCAGCGGCGCGCAGCTACGCAGGCGGGGGGCTGTGGCCGAACGACCCCTACGCGTCGGTGGCGGAACGCTACGGGGTGCTGCGCGCCGTGCTGGCCGGGGAGCTGGAGGCCGGCCAGGTGGTCAGGGCGCTGCAGGACTCCGGGCTGCGCGGGATGGGCGGCGCGGGCTTCCCGGCGGGCCGGAAGTGGGACCTGGTCGCCGCGCAGGAGGCGGAGCCGAAGTACGTGATCTGCAACGCCGACGAGTCGGAGCCGGGGACCTTCAAAGACCGGCAGATCCTGGCCGAGCAGCCGCACCTGGTGCTCGAGGGCATGCTGCTCGGGATGCTCGCGGTCGGGGCAGAGGAAGGCTGGGTGTTTATCCGGCACGAGTACGGCCCGGAGGAGGCGGTGATCCGCCGCGAGATCGAGTCGCTGCGCGCCGCCGGGCTGGCGGGGGCGAACGTGGCCGGCACGGGCCGGCGGCTGTCGGTCGACGTGTTCACCTCGCCGGGCGGTTACATCCTGGGTGAGGAGTCGGCGCTGATCGAGTGCATGGAGGGGCATCGCGGCGAGCCGCGCAACAAGCCGCCGGTCCCCGGCGTGTACGGCCTGTGGGGCAAGCCGACGCTGATGAACTCGGTGGAGACGTTCGCGCACGTCCCGGTCATCGCAGGCCGCGGCGCGGAATGGTGGCAGCAGCAGGGGATCGGCGATCACGCGGGCCTGAAGTTCTTCGCGGTCTCCGGGCACGTAGAGCGCCCCGGCGTCTACTGTGTGCCGATGGGCAGCACCGCCCGGCAGCTGCTTGAGCTGACCGGGGGGGTCGCCGGCGGCCGGCCGCTGGGCGCGATCCAGCCGGGCGGCGCGTCGTCGAACTTCCTCGGGCCCGACCAGCTCGACGTGCCGCTCGACTTCGCCGACCTCGCCAAGGCCGGGTCGATGCTCGGCTCGGGCGCGCTGGTGGTGATGGCCGAGGGCACCGACTTGCTCGCGGCGGCCACGAACGTGCTGCGGTTCTTCCGCGATGAGTCGTGCGGCAAGTGCGTGCCCTGCCGGGTCGGGTCCAGCAAGGCGCACCGGATGCTCACCGACCTGCTCGCGGCCGGCGGTGCGCCCGCCGGCGTGGACGGGCAGATCGCCGAGCTGGAGCGGGTCATGCGCCGGACCTCGATCTGCGGGCTCGGGCAGGTGGCGCTGGGCCCGGTGATGAGCGTCACGAGGCTGGCGCGTGACGGCAGTGGCGCCGGGGGGCCCGCGGGGCCCGGGGGAGGCGCGCGGAGCCAGGGCGGAGGCTGACGGTCCCGTGCACACGGCGCGGGAGTTCTTCACCACCCGGACGGTGGCCGAAACGCTGGCCGGCTTCCGCCCCGGCCGGCGCACGCCGGCCGAGCCGGTGCCGCTGGCCGGCGCGCTGCACCGGGTGCCGGCGGTACCGGTCACCGCGTGGCACGCGCTGCCCGGCTTCGCCCGCTCGACCGTGGACGGCTACGCCGTGCGGGCCGCCGACACCTACGGGGTCTCCGAGGGCCTGCCCGGCTATCTCCAGGTGGTCGGGGCCGTGCGGATGGGCGCGGAGCCGGAGGTAACGGTCGGCCCGGGGACGGTGGCGAGCATGCCCACCGGCGGTGTCCTGCCGCGTGGCGCGGACGCCGTCGTCATGATCGAGTACACGCAGGAGGCGATGCCGGGCACCATCGAGGTGGTCAGGCCAGTCGCCCCCGGCGACGGCGTCGTGCGCGCCGACGAGGATGCCGCGCCCGGGGCCGAGCTGGTGCCGCCGGGCAGGCCGCTGCGGGCACAGGACCTCGGCATGCTGGCGGCGGCCGGTATCACCAGTGTCCCGGTGCACGCCCGGCCGCGGGTGACGGTCTTCTCCACCGGTGACGAGGTGGTGCCGCCCGACACCGCGGCGCTGCGGCCCGGCCAGGTGCGTGACGCGTCCGCGGTCGCCCTCGCCGCGATGGTGACCGAAGCGGGCGGCGAGCCGGTCCCGGGCGGCATAGTGCCCGATGATCCTGAGGCTCTCGAGCCGGCTCTGCGCGCGGCGCTCACGGCCAGCGACCTGATCGTGATCTCGGCCGGCTCGTCGGTGGGGGCGCGCGACGAGACGGCCGGCGTGGTGCGCCGCCTCGGCCAGCCGGGAATCTGGTGCCACGGCCTGGCGATCCGGCCCGGCAAGCCGACGCTGCTCGCCGACTGCGACGGCGTGCCGGTCATCGGGCTGCCGGGCAACCCCCGGTCCGCGCTCGTGGTCTTCCGGCTGCTCGGGATCCCCCTGGTGCGGCTCGTCGGCGGCTGCACCATGCAGCCAGCCGAGCCGGTCGTTCGCGCGCGGCTCGTGCGCGACCTGGCGTCGGCGGCCGGGCGCCTCGACGTCGTCCAGGTCCGCGTGCACGACGGCACGGCGACCCCGATCTTCGGGCTCTCCGCGCTGCTGTCCGTGCTCACCGCCGCCGACGGGTACGTGATCGTGCCCGAGGAGGCGACCGGGCTGGACGCGGGCGCCGAGGTCGAAGTCACCTTGTATCGTTAGCCAAGGTCATGGCAGACAGCCCGTTCATCCGCGACGTTCCCGCAGCGCGCGCCCTGGACGCCTGGCGCAGCGCACGCGACGCGGCGGGCTGCCCGGCCAGGCTGCCTGCGGTGCGGGTCCGGGTACAGGACGCGGCCGGCCTGGTGACCGCCGAGCCGGTATGGGCCACCCGTTCCTCGCCGCCGTTCGACGCGGCCGGCATGGACGGGATCGCGGTCCGTGCCGCCGATACCCTCGGCGCGAGCGAGACCACCCCGGTCTACCTGCAGCCCGGAGACTACGACATGGTCGACACCGGGGACCCCATGCCCGACGGGCGCGACGCGGTCGTGATGCGCGAACACGTCCACTACAGCGACCGCACCGCCGAACTGCGCGCGGCCGTGCCGCCCTACCAGCACATGCGCTCGATCGGCGAGGACGTCAGCACCGCCGAGCTGCTGCTGCCCGAAGGCCACCGGCTGCGGGCCACCGACGTCGCCGCCGCTGCGGCGGCCGGGGCCACGCACCTGCTGGTCCGGCGCCGCCCGCTCGTCACCATCCTGCCGACCGGGGACGAGGTGCGGCCGATCGGCGCGAACCCCGGCGCCGGGGAGATCATCGACACCAACTCGCTCATGCTCGCCACCCAGGCGCGTGAGGCCGGCTGCGAGGCGCGCTGCCTGCCGATCGAGCCGGATGACCCGGCCGGTATCGCCCGCGCGGTCAGCGCCGCGGTGCCCGGCTGTGACCTGCTCATCATCGTGGCCGGCTCGAGTGCGGGCCGCGACGACTACACAGCCCGGGTGGTAGCCGACCTTGGGATGCTGGCCGTGCACGGCGTCGCCGTCCGGCCCGGCCACCCGGTGGTTCTCGGCGTCGTCGACCGCACCCCCGTGCTCGGCGCGCCCGGCTACCCGGTGTCCGCGGCGCTGACATTCGACATCTTCGCCGAGCCGCTGCTCGCCGAGCTGGAGGGAGCCGCCCCGCGCAAGCGCCCGCGGATCACGGCGCGGCTGGCGCGCAAGCTCGCCTCCCCCCTGGGCATGGACGACTGGGTGCGGGTGCGGCTGGGCATGGTGGGCGGCACGATGGTCGCGACCCCGCTGCCCCGCGGCGCGGGCGTGCTGACCTCGCTCGTCCGCGCCGACGGGCTGCTGATCGTCCCGGCCGGGCTGGAGGGCCATCACCCGGGCGAGCAGGTCGAGATCGAGCTGCTGCGCGGCATCGACGAGATCTTCCGGACGATCGTCGCCATCGGCTCGCATGACCTGGTCCTCGACCTGGCCGCCTCCGCGCTCCGGGCGGAGGACCCGCTGATCACCCTGGCGTCGTCCAACGTGGGTTCCCTCGGCGGGCTGGTGGCCCTGCGCGACGGGCTGTGCCACATCGCCGGGTCCCACCTGCTGGATCCGGCCACCGGCGAGTACACGCTGCCCTATCTCGACCGGATCATCGGCGACGCCGACGTCTGCGTCGTCCGGCTCGTGCACCGCGATCAGGGGCTGATCGTCGCCGCCGGCAACCCCCTCGGCGTGGCGGGGATCGAGGACCTGACCCGCGCCGGGGTGCGTTACGTGAACCGGCAGCGCGGCGCCGGCACGCGCGTGCTGCTCGACCACGAACTCGGCCAGCGCGGGATCGGCCCGGGCGCCGTCGACGGCTACGCCCGCGAGGAGCCCACGCACCTGGCGGTCGCCGCGGCCGTCGCCGCGGGGCGCGCCGACGCCGGATTGGGGATCATGGCCGCCGCGCGCGCCTTCGGCCTGGACTTCGTGCCGGTCATCCAGGAGCCGTACGACCTGGTGGTGACCCCGGACGCCATGGCAAGCCCGCTGCTGGCACCGCTGTGGGCGCTGCTGCACTCCGACCGGTTCCAGGCGGCGGTCACCGAGCTCGGCGGCTACAGCACCAAAGAGATGGGCCGGCGGATCAGGTAACGCACTGGCCCCGGGTCAGCGGCGCCGGACGGCCTGCAGGGTGTAGCTGTGGGGGACCCGCCAGGGCCGGTCGGCCACCCGCCACTCGCCGCCCGCAAGCTGCTCCATCTGGCCGGGCAGCGCTTCCCAGGGGACGCTGTCATGCTCGGCCAGCCCGGTCAGCTCCATCCCGTTGCCCAGCAGGGCCGTGACGATCTCGCCGAGGCCGTGGTTCCACTCGTGGGTCCGGTTGTGGGTGAAGACCGCGTCCGTCTCGACGTAGGTGCCACCCTCGTCGAAGACCATGGGCTCCTCCCGCTCAAAGTAGGGATACTCCAGCACGAGCAGGTTGTCGTCCCTGCCGTCCTCGACCGCCCACAGCGCGGGGTGGCCCTCGCGGATGAACAGCCGCCCGCCCACGCGCAGCAGCCCGGCCACCACGCCCGCCCAGCGGGCGATGTCGGGGAGCCAGCACAGCGCGCCGATCCCGGTGTACACCAGGTCGAAGGACTCCCGGCTCAGGACCGTGACCGCGTCGTACACCTCCGCCTCGACGAACCGGACGTCGGCACCAGCCAGGCCGGCGATCCGGCGCGCCTGCGCCAGCGAGGCGGGGGAGAAGTCCAGCCCGGTCATGTCGGCGCCGAGGCGGGCCAGCGAGACGGTGTCGGTGCCGATATGGCACTGCAGGTGGACACCGCGCAGGCCGCTGATGTCACCGAGCAGCGGCAGGTCGAACCGCACCACCTCGCTGAGGAAGCCGGGGTCGCTGGCGAACCGCTGTACCGAGTAGTCGGGTGAGGCCGCGTGCGGCCCGGCCCGCTCGTCCCAGCTCGCGCGGTTGAGTTCGGTGTAGTCCTCCACCGGCCCCATGATTCCACGGAGCTCGGGTCATCGTCTCCCGGCGCCTGCGGCGCCGCAAGCATGGCCGCTGGGCAACCTGCCGGCCAGGGCAGCTTCACCCGGCTTGCCGGGCTACGCTCGGTTCATGCCCCTGTACATCCCCAGCCCGCCCACGAGCGGCTTTCACATCGGGCCGGCGTTCATCCACGTCTACGGTCTGATGTACGTGGTCGGGATCACGCTGGCGATCCTGATCACGCAGCGGCGGTGGAAAGCGGTTGGCGGCGACCCCGGGCTGGTCGGCGACGTGGCGCTCTGGGCGGTCCCGGCCGGGATCGTCGGTGGCCGTATTTACTTCGACCTGACCACGCCGCAGTACATCCCGCACCACTGGTACGGCGTGTTCGCCGTCTGGGACGGTGGCCTGGGAATCTGGGGGGGTATTGCGCTAGCCACCGTGGTCGGGGCGTGGCGCGTGCGCAGGCACGGCGCGAGCGTGAGCTTGTTCATGGACGCGGTCGCCCCGGCTCTGCTGGTGGCGCAGGCGGTCGGCCGGATTGGCAACTACTTCAACAAAGAGCTGTTCGGCGGCCCCACCACGCTGCCCTGGGGTCTGGAGATCCCGGCCGCCTACCGGCCGGCCGGGTACGCAGGCTTCAGCACATTCCACCCGACGTTCCTCTACGAGCTGATCTTCAACCTCGCGCTCGCGGCCTTCCTGGTGTGGCTGGGCCACCATCGCTCGATCAAGCCGCCCGGCCTGTTCGCGCTGTACGTCACCGGGTACTCGGCGTTCCGGATCTTCGAGGAGGCGCTGCGGGTCGACCCGTCCGAGCATTTCCTCGGGCTGCGGCTCAACACGTACGTCGCGACCGTCCTCACCATCGTCGGCATCGTGTGGTTCTGGCGCTCGCAGCGGCGCAGGCCGGCGCCGGCCAGACAGGACGGGCCCGGACCGGACGCCGGCGGCACCGGCACGGCGCAGGCGGCGCAGGGTGGGACCACCCAGGTGAGCGCCGGCCCGGCTGGGCCAGCCACCGGCCCGGCGGAGCCGGGCACGGACTCGGCCGGCGCCACGGCCGGTGACCGGACCCAGCACGGCACCTGAGGCCCTGGCGTAGGTTCCCCTCCCTGGTACCGGACGGCGCCAGGCGCGGCGAACGGGAGCAGCGTGCTGGGCGGTTGACGCGCAGTCACCCGGGCCCTCACTCAATCCCAGAGGATCGCCCCGCATGCGGCGCAGGTGCCGGTCTGCCAGTCCCGTGCCTCGGCCGGGTGCGGGCACGCAGGCTCGGCCGGCGGCTCTGATGCCTCCCGACTGCCGGGACGGGGCTCGCCGGTGGCAGGCGGCATGGGCGCGGCCGTGGCTGGCGGCATGGGCGCGGCCGTGGCAGCTCCGCCGACGCCGGGTTCGCCCGCCTGGCTGCGCGGCGGCACGGCCGGGCCTATGGCACTGGCAGCCGCGGGCTCAGGCGGCACGGGCTCAGGCGGCACGGGCTCAGGCGGCACGGGCTCAGCGGCGGCAGGCCGCGCGGGGACGCGTCCCTGGCCAGGATCGGGCGCGGAGGCGTCTCCCACGTAGTACCGCAGCGCCGTCCGGATGATCTCCCGGCACCACTCCGCACGGGTCCACCCGGCGAACTCGGGCCGCGTCAGCACCTCGTCTATCTGCGCGGCGTCAACCTGCGAGACCTTGAGCGCGATGGAGACGCGGGCTGCCTCGGTGAGTCTGGGACGTGCCATGCGTTCAAGGTACCCAGTACCCGGGAATCTGCCCGTTGCGCTCCATGGTGGCCCGCCTCGGCTTCGTGCCGCCGGCCTCGGCTTCGTGCCGCCGGATCGGCTTCGTGCCGCCGGTCTGGTTTCGTGCCGCCGGACCCGGCTTCGTGATCATGAGTCTGGTGTCGATCTGACAACAGCCAAGTCATGATCACGATGCGCTGGGCGGGACTGACTGCTGCCGGAATTGCCCTGATTTAGGATGATTCTCGCATGCGGCGAGGCGCCGTGCGGGCAGCGTAAGCCGCCCGCTGGCAGCCGCAGCCGGCCCCGCCTGCCGGGCGTCTCATTGTATGGACCGATACGATCAGGATGTGAGCGGATTAGCCGACTACGGCCACGCTGGCGGACGCGGCAGGCGGCGCTGGCTGGTCCTGGCCGCCGGCACCGTCGCGGTGACCGCCGGCTGCGCCTTCCAGTACGGCCTGGCCTACCTGATACCCGCCCTGCGGGCGAGCGGTCTGTCACTCGCCCAGGCCGGCGTGATCGTCGCCTGCCCCACGGCGGGACTCCTGCTGACCCTGGTCGCCTGGGGCGCCGCCGCGGACCGCTGGGGCGAGCGGCGGATCCTGGCCGCCGGGCTGGGCATCGCCGGGCTGGTGCTGCTGGCGGCCGTGCGGGCACGGGGGATAGCCGCGCTGGGCGCCTGTCTCGTGGTGGCCGGCGCGGCCGGCGCATCGGTCCACGCCGCCAGCGGGCGGCTCATCCTGGGCTGGTTCGCGGCCCGCGAGCGCGGGCTGGCGATGGGCGTCCGGCAGAGCGCGCAACCGCTGGGGGTAGCGGTCGCCGCACTCGCCCTGCCGTCGCTGGCGGCCAGCGGCACCGCCGCCGCGCTGGCCTTCCTCGGCGCCTTCTGCCTGGTGGCGGCCGCGCTGGTGGTCGCCGTCGTGCGCGACCCGGCCCGCACGGGGGAGCGGGCACGGGCGCAGCAGGGCTCGCCGTACCGGACCACGGCCCTGTGGCGGATCCACGCCGCGAGCGCACTGCTGGTCGTGCCGCAGTTCACGGTGGCCACCTTCGCGCTCGTGTTCCTGGTCGACACCCGGGGGTGGTCCGCGCCCGCGGCCGGGGCGTTGCTGGCGTTCGCGGCCGCTGGCGGGGCCGCGTCCCGGCTGGGGGCCGGGCACTGGTCGGACCGGCTGGGGAGCCGGCTGCGGCCGATGCGGATGCTCGCGCTGACTACCACGGCCGTCCTGCTGGCGCTGGCCCTGGCGGCGGTCTTCGCCCCGGCACTTGCGGTGCCCCTCCTTTTCGGCGCCGCGGTGCTGGTGGTGAGCACGAACGGGCTCGCCTTCACCGCCGTCGCCGAGCAGGCGGGGCACGACTGGGCGGGCCGTGCGCTCGGTATCCAGAACACCGGGCAGAACGCGTTCGCCGCGCTCACCCCGCCGGTAGTGGCCGTGCTCATCGGGGCGGCGGGCTATCCGGCGGCGTTCGCGGCCGCCGGAGCACTGCCAGTCGCCGCGGCTGCGCTCGTTCCGCTGGCGATCGAACGCCGGACGGGACCGCGAACCAGGCGGGCCACCGCGGCGGCGGCCGCCGCGGCGGGCGAGTAGCCCGTCGGCCAGCACGAGCCCACGGCCCGGGCGGCCGCGGCCGCTACGGCTCCCCGTCCTGGAACGGCGCCCGCGCCAGCAGCGCGGCCGGGTCCCGGCCGGGCAGCCGGCCGAGCACCGGCGCCCAGAAGTCATCTCCGGGGGCGGCCTCCACCCGCAACCGGGACCCGCCCCGCCAGGCGGCGTCGAACGCGAGCCGCCAGGAGTGCAGCAGGGTGCGGGCGGCGCCCACCGCCCCGAAGAGGGGATCTGCCTCGACCGGATAGCCGATCCAGGCCAGGTGGACCCGGATCTGGTGGCGGCGGCCGGTGACCGGGTGGACGGCGAGCAGGGCATGGTCCACGTCCTGCCAGAGGGTGGAGAACCTGGTGAGCGACGGATAGGTCCGCACGTGACGGAAGACGGCCTCGTCCGGGACCGACCACCGGACCCCGGCAGGATCAACGGTGATGCTGGCCCGTGGGGCGGCCACCCGGGCGCGGCCCTTGCGGCCGGCGCTGAGCGGCAGATCGATGACGCCCTGGGCTGGCAGGCCTCCCGGCCGGGTGATGGCCAGGTACGCCTTCCCGGCCGTGCGCCTGGCGAACTGGCTGGTCAGCGGGCCGTGCCAGCGCATCTCCCGGGCGAACAGGACGGCGCCGGAGGTCACCTTGTCGATCCGGTGCACCGGGAACAGCTCCTCGCCCGCGGCGGCGGCCATCCGGACCAAGTCGGTCTCGTGCCGCTCGCCCATGACGGAGATGCCGGGCGGCTTGTTCAGCACCAGCACGGCCTCGTCTTCCAGGACCACGTTCGGCCCCCGGATGTCGGCCCATCCGCTCACCCCGGGACTCTAACCTTTCTTCACGCGGGGCACCTGCCCAGGCAGAATCACCAGTGCGGGCTGCAACGCGAAAGGGGGCGGCGCTGTGCCGGACACGACGGTGGAGGAAGCGGGCCCTGGCGGGGCACCCGCCTGCGCGCTTGACCCGTTCGGCGACGACTTCCTGCGTGACCCCTTCGCCTTTCACACGCAGCTGCGGGAAGCGGGCCCGGTGGTCTGGCTGGAGCGCTACGGCGTGTGGGCGATGGCCCGCTACGCCGAGGTGCACGACGCCCTGCGGGACTGGGCGACGTACTCCTCGGCGGCCGGGGTGGGCCTGAGCGATTTCCGCAAGGAGAAGCCGTGGCGCCCGCCGAGCCTGCTGCTGGAGGCGGACCCGCCCGCGCACTCGCGGGCACGCAAGGCGGTGACCCGGGCGATGTCCCCGCGCACCATCGCCGCCCTCCGCGAGGACTTCGCCCGCGAGGCGGACAGCCTGGCCGCCGAGCTCCTGGCCCGCGGCACCGTCGACGGCGTCACCGAGATCGCCGAGGCCTACCCGCTTCGGGTATTCCCGAGAGCCGTCGGCATTACGCAGGATTGCCGCGAGCGGCTGCTCGCCTACGGGAACATGGCGTTCAACGCGTTCGGCGCGCGCAACCAGCTGCAGGCCGACTCGATGGCACAGGTCCAGGGAGTGGCGGCGTGGATCGCCGCACACTGTGCGCGGGAGGCGCTCGCCCCCGGCGGGCTGGGTGACCGCATCTACGCCAGCGCCGACGAGGGGACGGTCACCGAGGACGAGGCCGCGCTGCTGGTTCGCTCGCTGCTCACCGCTGGGGTCGACACCACGGTCATCGGCCTGGGCTGCGCGCTGGACTGCCTGGCCCGCGATGGCGCCCAGTGGCGGCTGCTGCGCGGGGACCCGTCGCTGGCCGCTGCCGCGTTTGAGGAGACGCTGCGGTACGCGTCGCCGGTCCAGACGTTCTTCCGGACCACCACCCGCGAGGTCGAGGTCGGCGGGATCACGATCGGCGGGGGCGAGAAGGTGCTGCTGTTCCTCGCCGCCGCCAACCGCGACCCGCGGCGCTGGACCGACCCGGACCGGTTCGATATCCGGCGCCGCGCCGTTGGGCATGTCGGCTTCGGCTACGGCATCCACGCCTGTGTGGGGGCAGCGTTCGCGCGGCTGGAGGGCGAGGTGCTGCTGCAGGCGCTCGCGCGCCAGGTGGAATCCCTGGAACCGGCGGGCGAGCCGCGCCGCCGCCTCAACAACACGCTCAGCGGCTTCGCCTTCCTGCCGCTCACGCTCCGGGCACGCGGGTGAGGCCGGCGGCCGGCTCACCGCGCCCGCGGGCGCGCCACCACCGCTGGCCGCGCTCGGGGAGCACGTAGATGGGGTCGTAGTAGGCGTACTCGCGGCTGAGCGCGAGCGGGTCACCGGCCTCGACCCCGGTCCGGTAGTTCTTGGTCCAGTAGGAGATTCCCAGATCGGCGTCGTACCGGGAGACCTGGTGCACCCAGCGCTTGCCGACGTAGGGGACGTCACACACGATCCGCGGCGTGGCGAACCCGGGCAGGTAGCCCATGATCTGGTGCTGCAGGCGCTGCGCCTCGCCGAGCGAGAGCCGCCAGTGCTCGCTGCCCGGGATCATGTCGCACATGTAGAGGTAGTAGGGCATGATCTTCGCCTCGTCGAGGAGCACGAAGCTCAGGTCCAGCAGGGCACCCGGGCTGTCATTCACGCCCCGCAGCAGCACCCCCTGGTTGCGGACGTCGCGGATGCCGGTCTCGAGCATGGCTCGCGCCGCCCGTGCCACCAGCGGGGTGACCGACTGGGCCGCGTTCACGTGGGTGTGGATGGCGACGTTGACGCCGCGCTCCCGCGCGCGGGAGCCGAGCCGCTCCATCCCGGCCCGCACGCCGTCGCCGAGCCAGTACTGGGGGAGTCCCATCAGCGCCTTGGAGGCCAGCCGGATGTCGCGGATGTTCTCCACGTCCAGCAGGTCGGCGACGAAGGCCTCGAGCCGGGGCCACGGCAGGTTGGCCACATCGCCGCCGGAGACCACCACGTCCCGCACCCCGGGCGTAGCCTTGAGGTAACCGATCATGGCGGCCAGCCGGTCGTCCCGGGGCATGCCGAACTTGTGCTTGCCGATGGTGGGGGTCGGGTTGCCCACCAGGTCCATCCGCGTGCAGTGGCCGCAGTACTGGGGGCAGGTGGGCAGTACCTCGGCGAGGACTTTGGTGGGGTAGCGATGAGTGAGGCCTTCCACCGCCCACATCTCGGCCTCGTGGAGCGAGTCCCTGGAGGCGTAGGGATGGGAGGGCCAGTCGGCGCGGCGGTCGCTGAAGACCGGGATCATGTAGCGGCGGACCGGGTCGGCGTAGAACGCGTCGGTGAAGCCGGGCGCGGCCGGCCCGGCCGCGGGCACCATCGTGTTGAGCATCTGCGGCGGGACCAGCATCGACATCGTGGCCCGTTCACGCTGGTCACGCTCCAGATCAGCGAGGAACGCCTCGGACAGGCCGGGACCGGCCACCTCGCGCAGCTGCCGGATGTTCTTCACGCAGTGGGCCCGCTGCCACTGCGCCGAATCCCACTGCGCCGCAGTCACGTCCGCCCAGCCGGGGAACCGCCGCCAGTCCGGCTCGGTGAGTTCCCTGCGCTGGTAGGCGTACGGCTGGTCGATCACGTGGCACCCGTCCCCTTGCTCTAGGCTGTCCCGGAGGATAGCCGGAAAAACCATCACTATGCGAAAGAAGCTTGCGTGACAGGAGCCTCTCACAGGAAGAATTTGCGAAACGGCGGAGATGGCGAACGTGCTGGGAAGGACGGGGACGTGACCCGGCCGGGATCTGGATCAGCCCTCGGCCTGCACCGTGTGCTGGCACCCGCCGGGGTGCTGCCGCAGGCGGCCTGGCGGCTGGACGCGGGCCCGGAACTGTGGCCGGACGAGGTCCGGGTGCGCGTCGAGCGGCTCAACCTCGACGCGGCCTCCTTCCGCCAGCTGTGCGAGGCCACCGGCGGCGCCGCCCCGGACATGCGGGCCGCGGTCTGCCAGATCGTCGCCGAGCGCGGCAAGATGCAGAACCCGGTGACCGGCTCGGGCGGCATGCTCACCGGCGTGGTGGAGGAGGCCGGGCCGGCATCCCCGCTGGGCCTGGCGCCGGGCGACCGGATCGCCACCCTGGTCTCGCTCAGCCTCACCCCACTGGTGATCACCGACGGCCTGGCCGACTGGGACGGCCGGTCCGAGCAGGTGCCGTGCCAGGGGCACGCGATCCTGTTCGGCCGGTCGATCGCCACCGTGCTCCCCGCCGACCTGCCGGGCCCGCTCGCTCTCGCGGTGCTGGACGTGTGCGGGGCGCCGGCCCTGACCAGCCGGGTGGTGCGCCAGGCCGCGCTGGCCGCCGGCCCGGGGGCCGCGGGGCCGGTCGTGGCGGTTCTCGGCGCGGCCGGCAAGAGCGGCAGCCTGTCCGCGGCGGCGGCTCACCGGGCCGGGGCGGGCCGGGTCATCGGTGTGGTGCCGGGTGATGCCGACGCCGCCACGCTGCGCGCGGCCGGCCTGGCCGACGAGGTGGTGATCACGGACGCGCGGGATCCGGTGGCGCTAGCGGGGGCCGTCCACGGCGCGGGCGGCCCGGCCGCGGTGACCGTGGTATGCGTCGACGTGCCCGGATGCGAGGGCGGCGCGGTGCTGGCCACCGCCGACGGCGGCACGGTGATTTTCTTCTCGATGGCGACCTCGTTCACCGCCGCCGCGCTGGGGGCTGAGGGGGTCGCGGCCGATGTCACGATGCTGATCGGCAACGGGTATGTACCAGGTCACGCACGGCTTGCGCTGGACCTGGTCCGCGCCGAGCCCGGGGTCCGCGCACTCTTCGAGGCACGGGTCAGCGAGGGCGCCCCCGGCGGACGGCGCGGGAAGGAGGAGACGTGACGGCACGCAGCTCCAAGCTCGGGCTCGAACCCGAGGTCGTCCGCACGGCGCGCGACCTGGCGCGGATCGCGGGCCAGCCCATCGTCGACATGGCGCGCAGCCACTCCACGGTGTCGGTGGAACGAGCCGTCTTGCGGCTGGCCGGTCTTGACGGCGCGGACGACGGCGGCATGCCCTGGGTGAACCGCCTGGTGGACGCGGTGCGGGAGACCAGCGGGCTGGAGCATGGGGTGGCGCTGCCGGCCTGGGACGCGCTGGTGACCGGAGGCTACCCGGGCCTGCCGGCGCTCGCCAGGGACGCCGCGGACGGCAAGGTGAAGTTCCGGGTGCCCGAGGGCCGCGACGCCGCGGCGGCACGGGCGGCCGCGCAGGCCGCCCCGGGACGGGGCTTCGCGGCGATCGACGCCCAGCGGGCGCGGCGCGAGTCGATGATCCGCCAGACCTCCGACCCGCCCCGGCCGTGGATCTACCTGATCGTCGCCACCGGCGACATCTACGAGGACATCCCGCAGGCGCAGGCCGCCGCCCGGGAGGGGGCGGACGTCATCGCGGTGATCCGGTCCACGGGCCAGTCGCTGCTCGACTACGTGCCCGAGGGCGCCACCCGCGAGGGATTCGCCGGCACCTACGCCACGCGGGAGAATTTCGCGCTGATGCGGGCGGCGCTCGACGACGTCTCCCGCGAGCTCGGGCGCTACATCCGGCTCACCAACTACGCCTCCGGGCTGTGCATGCCCGAGATCGCCGCGCTGGCCGGCCGGGAACGGCTGGACATGATGCTCAACGACTGCATGTACGGGATCATCTTCCGCAACATCAACCCCCGGCGTACCTTCATCGACCAGCGGTTCTCCCGGCAGATCCACGCCCGGGCCGGCATCGTCATCAACACGGGCGAGGACAACTACCTGACCACGGCCGACGCGGTGGACGCCGCGCACACGGTCGTCGTGAGCCAGCTCCTCAACGAGTTCTTCGCCGTCGAGGCCGGGCTCGCCGACTGGCAGCTGGGTCTCGGCCATGCCTTCGAGATCAACCCGGACGTCCCGGATTCGTTCCTGCTCGAATTGGCCCACGCCCAGCTGGCCAGGGAACTTTTCCCGGACGCGCCGCTAAAGTACATGCCACCCACCAAGCACATGACCGGCAACGTGTTCGGCGGCTTCCTGCTCGACGCGTTCTTCAACCTGGCCGGGGTCATGACCGAGCAGTCGATCCTGCTGGTCGGCATGATGACCGAGGGCATCCACACCCCGTTCCTGTCCGACCGCGACCTGGCGCTGGAGAACGTCCGCTACGTGGCGCGCGCGGCTGGCAAGCTGGGCGAGAACTTCCGCCCCCCGCCCGGCGGCTTCGTACAGCAGCGTGCGCAGCGCGTTCTGTCTGATGCCGTCGATCTGCTGCGCCGCATCGGCAGCGACGGCCTGCTCAACGCCATCGCCGACGGGACGTTCGGGATCACCAGCCGGCCCGCCGACGCCGGCCGGGGCCTGGAAGGCGTGTTCGAGCGGGCCGAGGGCTACTTCAACCCCGCAGCCGAGTTCCTCGAAAGGCAGGCATCGTGACCGGCCAGGCAGGCCAGGCAGGCCAGGCGGGCGAGACAGGCCCGGTGATCAGGCCCTACGGGGACACCACGGGCGACGGGCGCGTGCAGGTGTCGTTCACCCTGCCGGTCCCGTTCGGCACCGAGCGGGAGCGGGCGGTGGCCGAGGGCGCCGCGCTCCAGCTGGCGGCCAAGATGGGCCTGGAACCGGCCATGGTCGTGCACGCCAAGGGGATGGGCCCGGCGTTCACGTTCTTCATCGTCTACGGCCGCGTCGGCCACCTGGTCGACCTGTCGGAGGTCGCCGTGGCGGAGCGGGAGTTCCCGGTGCTGTCCGCCGCCGAGATCAACCTGCGGATCCGGTCCGGCCTCGGCCGCGAGATGGTCGTGCTGGGCGCCTGCATCGGCACGGACGCGCACACCGTGGGGATCGACGCGATACTCAGCGTCAAGGGCCATGCCGGGGAGAAGGGCCTGGAGTACTACCGGGAGATGCGCGTGGTGAACCTCGGCGCCCAGGTGGACGTCGCCGACCTGGCCGCCCGCGCGAGGGCCGAGCGCGCCGACGCGGTGCTGGTCAGCCAGGTCGTCACGCAGCGCGACGCGCACCTGGCGGGCGCCCGCGCCCTGGCGGGCGCGTTCGGCACTCGCCAGCGCCCCCTGCTCGTGGTCGGCGGGCCACGGTTCGACCCGGCGATGGCCGCCGACCTGGGCGTGGACAAGATCTTCGGCCGCGGCACCACCCCCCGCGAGGTCGCCAGCTACCTGGTGCACGCGCTCACCGCCGAGCCCGCGGCGGCGGGAGCATGAACACCACCGCCCCCCGCGAGGGCCTGTCGGTCACCCACCGCCGCTACGTCCCGGCCAGCCACGCCCACTACGGCGGCAACCTCGTCGACGGCGCCTACGTGCTCGGCCTGTTCGGCGACGTCGGCACGGAGCTCGCGATCCGCACCGACGGCGACGAGAGCCTGCTCGCCTCCTACTCCGACATCCAGTTCCTCGCCCCTGTCCTCGCCGGCGACGTCATCGAGGCCACGGCAACACTGACCCGTGTCGGCCGCCGCAGCCGCGAACTCGCCTTCCAGGCTCGCGTTGTCTGCCGCGCCGATCCCGAGCGTGGGCACTCGGCCTCGCGGGTTCTCGACCAACCGCTCGTGGTGGTGACCGCGACCGGGACCGTCGTCGTCCCTGCCGCGGGCTGACGAGCGTAATGCCTGCTGACTGACGGGCGGACGGTACGACTTGGCACGCGCTGAACGCTTGTGCCAAGTGCACCGATCCGCCCGGCTAATCGGCCGCCCACCGGCGGAGGCCTGCACCCCGACGTAGACGGACACCTGCACAGACGGGCGGGCGTGTGCGTCTGGCACAAGGCGTTGAGCCGGTGCCAGATGCACCGTCCGTGACAGATATCACAGGTTTTCGACATCCACTAGTGGTTGCATGCCACTATGAACTGAGAGTAGCTTCCAGATTGGAGGAGATAGCGAGAGGTAGTGAGTGTCATGACTGTTGCCGGGGTGGGGGCGCGGAAGTGGTGGGCGCTGGCGGGGTTGACGCT
>DASYQM010000209.1:0-20245 GCA_036005525.1 Streptosporangiaceae bacterium | reverse complement strand
AAGCGGCCCCCGTTAGGGGGCCGCTGAGCAGCGTTAGCCGCCTCGTGGAGGTGGCGGGAATCGAACCCGCGTCCTTCGGTACATCACCAGGGCTTCTCCGGGCGCAGCCTGCGTCGCTTTTCTCAGCCCCGGCGGTCGTGCAGGCCAGCCGCCGACGGGCTCAGTCGCTGTTAGATGTCCCGCTCATCCCCGCGACCGGGCTGAGCGGTAGATCCTCCTCACTGATGCCAGACACCGGGCCGGAGGAATTCCCGGGCTGACAACCTCTTAACTCGCGTCAGGCCGCGAGTGCGAGGCTAGTGCGCTTTGCATTGGCACTTATTGAGTTGCGGTCACAGGTTTTACGAGGTTATGTCCGCAGTCCTCGGCCCGCTTCCCCTGGATCAACCACCGAAGTCGAAGCCTGTCACCCCCTGTTGAGTTGTCAAGCAGGCGCACCGGCGCACGGCCGCCACGCCGTCACCGCCGACGTTATCTCCTCAACGCCCGCCAGCCAACGGTGATTCCCTGGCCTCGGTCTTCACGGCACGGGCTCGTCACGGCGCCAGCTATCACGGGGCGGCGGCGAGGATCTGGCCCGCCAGCGGGGCCGCGGACGTGATGGGCGAGTGGCTGAGCTCGAGCACCGCGACGGCCACATCGCCGCGGTACCCCACGAACCAGCTGGCCCAGACCGGATTCTTGCCGGTGCGGACCGCCACGGTTCCCACCTGGCCGTGGACCGGCTGCCCGGCGAGGTCCGCGTCCGTGGCCGCGCCCTTGCTGACGGTAGCCCGCATGAGCGCACGCAGCGTGGCGAGGTTCGCCGCGCTGAACGGGGGATCGCCCGCCTTCACGGTCTCGGCGCCGCCCGGCTCGGCGATCAGCGACGGCGCGTGCCTGGTGCCGCTGGCCACCTGCCCCGCGATCAGGGCCATGGTGAGCGGGCTCACCTGGACTCCTTCCACGCCGATCGTGCCGGCCGCGACCTCCGCGACGCCGCTGGGGGCCCGCATGGAGCCGGAGAAGCTTGGCAGCGGCAGCCGCCACGGCGCACCGAGCCCGAAGCCGGACGCCGCGGCCATCAGGTCGCGGCCGTTCAGCCGCCAGGACAGCCCGCTGAACGCCGTCCCGCAGGCATGCGCGAAGTCCTCCTCGAAGGCCGGCTGCGATCCGAGCTCCGGCTCCGGCGGGACGTTCGTGAAGGTCCGCCCGCCGACGTCGTTCGCGCTGTGGCACGGCACCTGCGTGTTCACGCTCAGGCCGCTCGCGAGCAGCGCCGCGGTCGAGACGATCGTGAACGCGGGGCCCGGCGGGTAGCGGCCGGCCAGCGGGTTGACCCGGGGCGTTCCCGGGACGGCGTGCTCGGCGACGGCGAGGATGCGCCCGGTCGATGCCTGGACGGCGACCGCCGCCGCCGACACGGGCAGCGGGCCCATGGCGTTATCAGCCGCGGTCTGGAGACGGGAGTCAATGGTGGTGCGCACCGCCCGCGAGTCCTGCCCCGGCCAGCTGGCGAGGACCGCCACCTGGTGGCCGCTCGCCGTCTCCGTCACGACCTTGATGGTGGGTGTCCCGGCCAGGTCGCGCTGGCGGGCCTGCTGCAGCCCGGACAGGCCCACGGTGGCGCCCGGGCGATAGGCGATGCCCTGATCACGCAGGACGCTGGAGGTCTCGGTGCCCACCGACCCGACCACGGCCGGGGCGATGCTGGTGAACAGCCGGAGCTGCTCCGGCCTGATGATCAGGCCGGGAACCCGGGCGAGCCGGGCGGCCAGCCGACCGTACTGGGCCGGGTGGAGCACCACCAGCTCCTGGAAAGAGTTTTTCGGCGCGGCCAGGATCCAGCCCAGCAGCTGAGTCGGATCAAGCTTGGTGATCCGGCCGAGCCTGGCCGCCGTGACCGATGGGCGGCTGAGGCGGTCGGGCCACACCCCGGCCACGTACGCGGTCGACGGCGACAGCAGCGGCGTGCCTTTGGCGTCCTCGATCAGCGCGCGGCGCGGGGTGCCGGACACCACCGCCAGCCGCAGGCCGCGGCGCAGCCCGGGGTTGATCACGCTGGGGGACCAGACGATCTTCCACCCCGACCCGGTCTGGCGCAGATCAAAGCCCCCGTTGTAGTTCCAGGGGGGACCGTCCTGGCCGAGATCCACCGAGGCCCGGAATGCCGCGTGGGCGGTGTCCCCATGCTGGCTGATCGGGCCCATCGCGACGAAGAAAGCCGCCGCGTCGAGCTGGAGATAGGCGTCTTGCAGGGCGGCAGCCACCACGTCCGGCTTGCCGGTGGTCAGCTCGGCGGCCGCCCGGTACTGCTTCTGCTGCCAGGCCAGCAAGAACGCCTGCACGGTGGGCTCGGCCGACGGCCTGGACCACAGCCCGCCGGCGAAGCCGGCCGCCCCGAACCCGATCACGAGCACGGCCGCGATCACCTTGGCCATCGATGGCCGGGTGCGCAGGCCGTTCATCCCGATCCCCCGTATGCCGTGTTTCAGCAGGGCCCGCCCGCGGGCAAGCGCCGATGCGCGCTTGACGGCGACGAACGGTGCAGCGGCGGGCCGGGCCGCGTGCGCGCCCCGCCTACGGTAGGAGGCCATGGCCTGCCCCTCCGCTACCTTCGCCGCCGGATGGCACGTTCTACCTCCCTGGCGGCGTCCCTCCGTGCCAGGTCCTGGCGTTTGTCGTAGGTCCGCTTGCCACGGGCCAGCGCCAGTTCGACCTTGGCCTTGCCACCCGAGAAGTACAACGAGAGCGGGATGAGCGTGAGCCCGCGCTCGGCGGTCTTGCTGGCGAGTCTGTCGATCTCCTTCCTGTGCAGCAGCAGCTTACGGGGGCGCCTCGGCTCATGGTTCGTCCACGTTCCGTGTGCGTACTCGGGGATGTGGACCCCGAGCAGCCAGACCTCCCCGTCGGTGATCTGGCCGTAACCGTCCGTCAGGGACGCACGGCCAGCGCGCAGTGACTTCACCTCGGTGCCGGTGAGGACGAGGCCGGCCTCCACGACATCCTCGATGTGATAATCGTGCCTCGCCCTGCGATTGCGGGCAATCACCTGGCGTTCCTGCGTGGCGGCCACGGCCCTGGCGTTGGCTCGCGTCACGCCCGCAGATAGCGCCGCAGCGTGACGAAGGAGGTGGCGCCGCACAGCACCACACCCATCACCATCGCGAGCAGGATGACCTCGATCAGGTCCGCGGCGCCGAGCGTAACGTTGTAGGGGAAGTACTGCTGCAGCGTGTCCAGCCCCAGGGACTTCACGGCGATCAGCAGCATGGCCGCGACCAGCCACCCGAACAGGCCCGCGATCACTCCCTCGACGAGGAACGGCAGCTGGACGTAGAAGTTCGAGGCGCCCACCAGCCGCATGATGGACGTCTCCCGGCGGCGGTTGAAGGCCGACAGCCGGATTGTGTTCGCCACCAGCAGGATCGCCGCGATGATCAGGACGATCGCGATGATCACCACTCCGTTCCTGGCCCCGTCGAGCAGTTTGTAGAACTTGGCCAGCAGCGAGGAGTCGTTGACGATCTGGTCTACCCCAGGCCTGCCCTGCACCGTGCCGGCCACGATGTTGAAGTCGGTCTGCGCGTTGTGGAGCTTCACCTGGAACGAGTCGGGGATCTCGGCCTTGGTGACCAGGTTCGTAAACGAGGGTTCCCGAGCGAAGTCCTGCTTGAAATGCTGGTACGCCTGCGCCTGGGACTCGTAGAAGACCCGCTCCACCTGGGGAAGCGCCCGCAGGTCGGTGGCGATCTGGGCCTTCTCCGCCGCGGTCGCCGGGCCGTTGTCCTGGCATTGCGGGCTCACGCTGGTGGTGGTGCACAGGTAGATGGAGAGCTGGACCTTCCCCTGCCAGTAGGTCCTGGTGTTGTTGACCTGCTTGACGAAGAGCAGGCCCGTCCCCAGCAGCGACAGGCTGATCGCCACCACCACGATGAGCGCGATCGTCATGGTCAGGTTGCGCCGGAGGCCGGTCCAGACCTCCTGGAGGACGAACTGTGCACGCATGGTCGCTGATCCCTCGGCAATCGGTGGCGATCGGCCAGTCATGCTGGCCGACCAGGTCAGTACGCCTGGCCGTATACCCCGCGTGACTGGTCACGGACGACTTTGCCGTATTCCAGCTCGATCACTCGCTTACGCATGGAGTCCACAATGGCCGCGTCGTGCGTGGCCATGACAACGGTGGTGCCGGTCCGGTTGATCCGGTCGAGAACCTTCATGATCCCAATCGAGGTGGCCGGGTCTATGTTTCCCGTCGGCTCGTCGGCCAGCAGGATCATTGGCCGGTTGACGAACGCCCGCGCCACCGCCACCCGCTGCTGCTCCCCACCCGAGAGCTCATCGGGCATCCGGTCGTGCTTGCCTTCCAGGCCCACCAGATCGATCACTTCGGGGACGACCTTGCGGATGAACCGCCGGGGCTTCCCGATGACCTGGAGCGCGAACGCGACATTGTGGTAGACGCTCTTGTTCGGCAGCAGCCGGAAGTCCTGGAACACGCATCCGATCCGGCGGCGCAGGTAAGGCACCTTCCAGTTGGTGATCCTGGCGAGATCCTTGCCAGCGACGTAGATCCGCCCGTCGCTGGGCCGCTCCTCCCGCAGGATCAGCCTCAAGAAGGTGGACTTCCCCGAGCCGGACGGACCCACAAGGAAGACGAACTCGCCCTTCTCGACGTCGAGACTGACGTTCTCCAGAGCCGGGCGGCTCTGGTTGGTGTACGTCTTGGTGACGTTATCGAAGTGGATCACAGGCCCATCACACGCGCTCGGCTGACACGGACGCTTGCTGCCACGGGAACTCCGGACCCGCTGGCTACCGGCCTTCCCGGCTGATCGCTGTGCTGCCCGGTCTGGCCAGACGACAGTCTAGGGGGGAAACTGGGCTCAGACGTGCAACACTGGTGAAGTGACGCCGAACGCCACCAGCCAGGGGGGACGGAGATGAGCTGCGAACACCTGATCTGCGCCCGGTGCGCAGCACCGGTGGTCGAGGGCCGCTGCCCCGCCTGCCAGCTGGCCCGCGCCCAGGTTCACCGCCGCGCACCGGGACTGAGCCTGCCGCTGCTCCTGGCGGCGCTGCTCGCGCTGCTGCTGCTTACGCTGGCCGTGCAGCTGGCCCACTAGCGCCCGGAGGCCACCGTGTTCGGGACGCGGTGAGCAGGTCGACGTTGTAGTAGTCGGCCACGCCGTAGCCGTTGTCGCGCCACGGTGCCTACCGTGTCGCGGTTTGCAGGCTCATGCCCGCAGGTTGCGGAGAACGTAGAGATTTCTTTCCTGCTCCTGTCTGTCCACGGCCACGATCGGAGTCCAGTTATGGCTGATGGTGAGCCCCTCTGGCTTGGCGATCTGAGCAGGCAGATCCCATGACGCGTCAAGGCTGACAAGCTCCTCGTCGGGTCCCACACGTTCCTGGATCCGCGCTATGCGCCGGGATTGATCACTCAGAAGGTAGATCCGGCCATCGGTCCCACGGCAGCGTCGCTCAGGTCATCCATCTCGTGCTCCGCTGCGTCGTCGAACTTCCACTGCTTGAGGAACTCAAACTCGATCCGGGCCGTGTTGGAAGGCACCGGAAACCGTTCCTGCACGGGGAGCACCGTGCTCGGTGAGATGCCCCGTGCCGCGGCGCCGCCGGGCCCGAACTCGAGCAGCCGCTTCGGCTTCTTCTCTTTAATCACGAGCAGATGGCCGTGGTGGAGGAGCACCAGCCCCTCACCGCGTGACCTTGGCTCCGACTTCCATTCGTGGCCGATCGCCCGGTCAGGGTCTTCCTGCAAAATGAAGACGCGTCCGTCGCCATCGGTCGCGATGGCTTCCCAGTTCCCTATCGGCACCGTCGATGCGGACAGCACCGTCGTCAGGTCATTAGGCACCGGCCTGCCGTTGGGTCCCGGCTCAATATCCACGGCGATCACGATCGGTGAATCATCACCGATGGCCAGCAACCGCAGTTCTTGCCTCTGCGTGCCATAGGCCTGGCAGACGCCCGAGATCTCGCCCAACGGCAGGCTGAGCGGGCCGTCCTCGATCTCAAGTCGACGGCGTCGCATACTTACCCCCCATTGCGGTCAGACTGCTGTAGCTCTTCCCACCTCTAGGCTAAAGACGCTGACATAGGACCGGCACTGCACGTGCAGCGGCTGCGCCACCAGTTGCGGGAGTACTTCCCGGCTGCGCTGGAGGCGTTTGAGGACCTGGCCGCGCCGGACGCTTTGGAGCTGCTGGGCAAGGCGCCTGACCCGGGCCGCGAAACTGACCCGCGCGCAGGTGGCCGGGGCGTTCAGGCGGGCCCGCCGCGCCACTTGGAGAACCAGGACCAGGACACTCTTAGCGGCCCGTCACCGGCCACCCTGCCCGTCCTGGTCGGCGGCGCTCTCCTGGGTGCGCAGCCAGCGGATCTCCGCCGCGATGAAGTCGTCGATCTCGCCGTCGAGCACCGCGGCGGTGTTGCTGGTCTCTAGCCCCGTCCGCACGTCCTTGACGTTCTGGTAGGGGTGCACGACGTAGTTGCGGATCTGCGTCCCCCAGCTGCTGGTGGTCTCCCCGCGCAGGTTGGCCATCTTGGCCTCCTGCTCCTCCCGTTTGCGCTCGAGCAGCTTGGCCTGGAGCACCGCCATCGCGGTCGCCTTGTTCTGCATCTGGCTGCGCTCGTTCTGGCAGGAGACCACGATCCCGGTCGGCAGATGGGTGAGCCGGACCGCGGAGTCGGTGGTGTTCACGCCCTGCCCGCCGGGCCCGCTCGAGCGGTAGACGTCGACCCTGATCTCGTCCTCGGGGATGTTGATGTGGTCCGCCTGCTCGACCACCGGGATCACGTCCACGCCGGCGAAGGACGTCTGGCGGCGGCCCTGGTTGTCGTACTTGGAGATGCGGACCATGCGGTGGGTGCCGTGCTCACCCCGCAGCGTCCCGTAGGCGTAGGGGGCATGGATGGCGAACGTGGTGGACTTGATGCCGGCTTCCTCGGCGTAGGAGGTGTAGTAAACCTCGGTGGGGTAGCCGTGCCGCTCCGCCCAGCGCAGGTATATACGCTGCAGGCCCTCGGCCCAGTCCGCCGCGTCCGCGCCGCCGGCCTGTGCGTTGATCGTGATCAGCGCCTCGCGGGAGTCGTACTCGCCGGACAGCAGGGTCCTGATCTCCAGCTGATCGATCTCGGCGCGCAGGGCCGTGAGCTCGGCGGTCGCCTCTTGCCGGGTGGGCTCGTCGTTCTCGCTCTCGGCCAGCTCGAACATGACCCTGGTGTCGTCGAGCCGCCGCCGCAGCTTGTCCAGGCGGGCCAGCTCGCCCTCCAGGTAGGACAGCCGCCTGGTGACCGCCTGTGCCCGCTCTTGGTCACCCCACAGCCCGGGTTCGCCTGCCTCCTCTCGCAGCCGGTCCGCCTCCTGCGACATCGCGTCCGGGTTGAGGACGGCAGCCACCGAGTCGAGGGTCGATGACAGTTCCGAGATTGCGGCTGCCGGGTCGGTACTTGTCATGCCGGAAAGCCTACGCGAGCGCAGGGGCCAGCCCGGACGATCAGATCGCGGGCTGCGCGGCGCGGTGGCTGCGCCCGCATCACTGGTGCGCCGGCAGCGTGCTGGCCGCCACCAGGGTGCGGATGGCGCGCACCGCCACCGACAAGGTGGCGACCGTGAACCGGTCGGTCTCCCAGATCTCGGTGAGGGTCTGTGCCGCCCTCTGTACCGCCGACTCGTTCCGGTTCACCCACTCCGCCAGCCGCTGCTCGGGAGCTCCCGGCCCGGTCACCGTGAGCACGTCGGCGGCGAGCGCGGCGGTCGCCGAGTACAGGTCGTCCCGGAGCGCGCCGCGGGCCAGCGTGTTCCACTTGTCATCGCGTGGCAGGGCCACGATCTGATCGCGGAGCCTGGTGATCTGGAGCCGGTCGGCGACGTCGAAGTAGACCTCGGCGGTCTCCGCGATCTCCCGGCCGGTGCTGGCGGCGATCTCCACCACGTCGAAGGCCGAGTACGCGGGGACCATCGCGGCCACCCGCTCCGCCAGATCGGCGGGCACCCCGCGGGCCCGGAAGGCGTCCTGCCGCTCCCGGAACCCGGCCAGGTCCCGCCCGGCCAGCAGCTTGGGCAGGCTGGCCGCTACCAGGGAAACCCCGTCCGCCAGGAAGTCGATCGTGGCCTGGATGTCGAACGGCGGACGGCGGTTGTGCAGCAGCCACCGCACCGCCCGCTCGGTCAGCTTGCGCCCCTCCAGCAGCAGGGCGAGCTGGGTCGCCACGTCCGCCTGGCCGTTGAGCGCCTCCACCTGGGCGCAGAACCCCGCCATGTCGAAGACCTCCTGGGCCACCAGCCAGGCGCTGCTCATGTCCGGGACGGACGCACCCGTCTCCTCGTTCATGCGGAACAGGAAGGTGGTCCCCGAGCGGTTCACCATCTCGTTGACGACGACGGTCGTGATGATCTCCCGCCGCAGCGGGTGACGGTCCATCTCATCGGCGTAGGCGGCGCGCAGCGGTGCCGGGAAGTAAGCGGACAGCACCGAGCGCAGGAACGGGTCGTCGGGCAGGTCGGAGTCGAGGACGTCCTCCACCGCGGAGATCTTGGCCTGTGCCAGGAGGACCGCGAACTCCGGCACGGTCAGGCCCAGGCTCCCCCGCCGGCGCTCGGCGATCTCCTTGTCGCCCGGCAGCGAGTCGATGTCCCGCCTGATCCGCCGCTCCCTTTCAAGTTTGCGCAGGTAGCGCGCGTGCACGTGGAGCATCTGCGCCGCCTGCGCGCGCGCTTCGGCCAGCGCCCGGTTCTGGTCGTAGTTCTGCCGCAGCACCAGCGCGGCGACCTCGCCGGTCATCGCGCGCAGCAGCTCACCCCTGGCGTCGGCGGTCAGGTCACCCGCGGAGATGCTCTCCTGCAGCAAGATCTTGATGTTGACCTCGTGGTCGGATGTGTCCACCCCGGCGGAGTTGTCGATGAAGTCGGTGTTGACCAGGCCGCCGGCCAGGGCGTACTCGATCCTTGCTGCCTGGGTGAGCCCCAGGTTGCCCCCTTCGGCGACCACCTGGGCGCGCAGCCGCGGGGCATCGATGCGGACGCCGTCGTTGGCGCGGTCGCCGACGTCGGCGTCCGACTCCGTGCTCGCCTTGACGTAGGTGCCGATGCCGCCGTTCCAGAGCAGGCCCACGGGCGCCGCCAGGATGGCCGAGATGAGCTGGTCGGGCGTGAGCGCGGGCACGGTGTCGTCGAGTCCCAGGGCCAGGCGCGCCTGCGGGGACACCGGCACCGACTTCGCCGGCCGCGGCCATACCCCGCCGCCCGGGGAGATCAGCTCGGCCTTGTAGTCCTCCCAGGAGGAGCGGGGCAGCGCGAACAGCCGCTGCCGTTCGGCGAAACTGGTGGCCGGGTCGGGGTCGGGGTCGACGAAGATGTGCCGGTGGTCGAAGGCGGCCAGCAGCTTGATGTGCTGCGAGAGCAGCATGCCGTTGCCGAACACGTCGCCGGACATGTCGCCGATCCCGGCCACCGTGAAGTCGGTGGTGTCGGTGTCGATGCCCAGCGTCGCGAAATGGAACTTGACCGACTCCCAGGCGCCGCGGGCGGTGATCCCCATCTGCTTGTGGTCGTACCCCTCCGACCCGCCGGAGGCGAAGGCGTCGCCCAGCCAGTACCCGTAGGCCTTCGAGATCTCGTTGGCCGTGTCCGAGAACGTGGCGGTCCCCTTGTCCGCCGCCACCACCAGGTAGGGGTCGTCGCCGTCGTGCCTGACCACATTCGGCGGCGGCACCACCTTGCCCGCCACGAGGTTGTCGGTCACGTCCAGCATCGCCCGGATGAAGGTCTGGTAGCAGCTCCGCACCTCGCGCTGGTAGGCCTCCCGGTCGGCCGGGTCGGGCAGGTTCTTGCAGACGAACCCGCCCTTGGCTCCGGACGGAACGATGACCGAGTTCTTGACCTCCTGCGCCTTGGCCAGGCCGAGGATCTCGGTGCGGAAGTCCTCGCGCCGGTCGGACCAGCGCAGACCGCCCCGCGCTACCGGCGCGAACCGCAGGTGCACCGCCTCCAGCCGTGGTGAGTAGACGAACAGCTCGAACCGCGGCCGTGGCGCGGGAAGCTCCGGCACCTGCCGGGCGTCCAGTTTGATCACGAGGCAGGGCGGCTCGTCCGGGGAGGCCAGCTGCTGGTCGGGATGGCCGGTCTGGAAGAAGGAGGTCCGCAGGGTGGCCAGGATCAGCCCCAGGTAGCTGCGGAGGATCCGGTCGTGGTCCAAAATGGCGACCTCGTCGAGCTGGCCGCGGATCTCCTCCGTAATGGCCTCGCTCCGCTCGGCCTCCCCCTGCTGGCGCCCGGGATCGAACCTCGACTCGTACAGCCGGACGAGCAGCCTGGCGATGGCCACGTTCATGGCGAGGACGCGCTCGATGTAGCGCTGGCTGAAGGCGATGCCCGCCTGCCGCAGGTACTTGGCGTAGGCGCGCAGCACCACCACCTGCTGCCAGGTCAGACGAGCGTCGAGCACCAGGGAGTTGAAGCCGTCGTCCTCGACCTTTCCCTGCCAGAGCGCGGTGAGGGCGTCCTCGAACAGGCTCTTGACCTCCTCCGGGTGCTCCGGTCCCTGTGCCGCCTCTCCGCGGCTCAGCCCGAAGTCATAGATCCAGAACGGCTTTGCCACCGACGGCCCGGCGAACTCGTAGGGGTGCTCGTCGACCACCTCGACGCCCATGTGCTGGAGCCGGGGCAGCACGTCGGTGAGGGTGATCGGGGAGCCGATCCGGTAGATGGTCAGCCGCCACACCCCGACCGTGCTGTCGTCGGAGACCGGGACGCCGCGCATGTAGCTCTCCGCCTCCCAGAGCTCGAAGGCAGTGTCCTCGCCGGATCGCAGCATCTCGTCGACGTGGATCAGGTCGCTGACGGCGTTCGCCGCCGGCACGTCGGCCTTGTAGGTCCCCGGGATCGCGCCGGAGCAGATGCCCAGCATGGCCCGGGCGGGCCCGTCACCCAGCTGCCGGGCGGCTTCGGCCGCGAGATCCTCGTCCCAGCTGCGGGCGGCCGCCGCCAGCTTCGCCTCCAGCGCGACGGCGTCCACCTCGGGCAGCGAGGTGCCCGGCCGCGCCCGCACCACCACGTGCAGCCGGGCCACTGCCGACTCCCCGACCGTGGCGCTGTACTCGACGGCGACCCCGCCCAGGGCCTCGCGCAGGATTTCCTGGATCCGCAGCCGCACGGCGGTCGTGTACCGGTCCCTGGGCAGGTACACCATGCAGGACACGAAGCGCCCGTAGATGTCCTTGCGCAGGAACAGCCGCGTCTGCCGGTGGGTGCGCAGCCGGAGCACGGCGAGCGCGATCGGGGTCAGTTCCTCCACCGAGATCTGGAACAGCTCTTCCCGCGGGTATCCCTCCAAGATCTCGGTCAGGTCCTTGCCGTCGTGGCTGTCCGGGGCCACCCGGGCCTGCTCCAGCACGTTGGCCAGCTTGCGCCGCAGCACCGGGATCCGGGTGATGCTCTCGTGGTAGGCGTCGTGCGTGTAGAGGCCGAGGAACCGGTACTCCCCGTTGATCTCGCCGCTCCCGCTGACCCGTTTGATCGCGATGTAGTCCAGGTAGGAGCGCCGGTGCACGGTGGACCGCGAATTGGCCTTGGTCAAGATCAGCCGCTGCGGGTCCTTGGCCCGGGCGCGCACCTCGGGCGGCAGGGCGGCGAAGGATGACGATCCGGTCTTGTCGTGCCGCAGGATGCCAAGGCCGGTGCCGGGCACCGCCTGCAGTGCCATCCCGTCCGGGCCTTCCAGCAGGTTGTACTCGCGGTACCCGAGGAAGGTGAAGTGATTGTCGGCCAGCCAGCGCAGCAGCGCCTGGGTCTCGGCCGGTGCCCGCACCCCCTCCGCCGCGAGCTGGTCCGCGAGCCGGAGCGCGGTGTTGGCCATCTTCTGGTGATCCTCGACCGCCACCCGGACGTCGGCCAGCACGCGCCGCAGGTCGTCTTCGAGCCCGGCGAGGTCGGCGCCCACGGTGTCGATCTCGATGTGCATCCACGATTCGGCGATCTCATCGTGACCCCGGCCGCCCTCCGCGGGCTGGCCGACCACCTCCCACAGCTCGCCGGTGACGTCGCGGCGGACCAGCAGCTGCGGATGGACGATGTGATAGCTGTCGAGGTTGTGCCGGGCGAGCTCTATCGTGATCGAGTCGACCAGGAACGGCATGTCGTCGGTGACGATGTCGACGATGCCCCGCGAGTCGTCCAGCGCGGCGCTCTCACCGGCCGCCCGGACCCGCACCAGGGCACGGCCCTGTGGCCGCCGGGCCGCGACCCGGGCGTGCTCGACCGCGACCGCGCCCACGCGCTGGGGTCCGGCCGACAGCAGATCCTCGTCGGCCATGTGCCGGTAGTAGGCGTCCAGGTACCGCTCCAGGTCCCCGACGCCGATCGCGTCGCCACCCGCTGCCTCGGCCGCCCGCGCGGCCTCCTCCAGCAGAGTGTTCGCCACCTCGCCCGTGCTGTCCGACATCCGTCCCGTCTCCCTTGCAACCTCTGGCCAGCGAGCCCTCCGCGGCCGGTTCCCGGCCCAGCGGCTACAGATGGTCCCGCAGCTCCCACAGCAGCGGGAAATACCGCAGAGGTACTCGTTTGCGCAGGTAGGGCGCACCGGTCGACCCGCCCGTGCCTGACTTGGTGCCGATCTGCCGTTCCACCATCACCACGTGCCGTGCCCGCCACAGTCCCGCCAGCTCGTCGTGGGTGAGCAGGCCCTCGGCGAGCTGCCACAGGTCGTCGTGGGCGGCGCGGTCGCCCGCGACCACCCGCAATGACTCCAGGATCTGCTCGTCGGTGCCCGCTGGCAATCCACGGGAGGCAAGCAGGTGCAGGTAGGCGTCCCACAGCGACGGCTCGGTGAGGCGCCGCGCCAGCCGGTCGCGCTGCCGCGTACTGATGGAGCGGAACCGGTCAACGAAGGCGGGGTCCTTGCTCCCGGAAAGGAACTCGAGCTCCCGGTACTGCACCGACTGGAAGCCGCTGGCCGGGGCGAGGGTGGCGCGGAACTCCAGGAAGTCCTGCGGGGTCATCGTCTCCAGGACGTCCACCTGGACGATGAGCAGCCGCTCGATCACGTGCACCCGGCGCAGCAGGTGGCGGGCTCGCCAGGTCTCGCCGGTCATCATCGCGTCGCGCACGGCCTCGAGCTCGTACAGGACCTGCTGGAACCACAGCTCGTAGACCTGGTGCACGGTGATGAACAGCAGCTCGTCGTGGGCCGGCGGATCGGCCTGCGGGACCTGCTGGGCCAGCAGCTCGTCCAGGTGCAGGTAGCCGCCGTAGGTGAGCAGCCCGCCCTCTTCTCCGAACCTGCGTCCGGTGAGTGGGACGTCAGTCACGCCGCTTCCTCGATCGCCATTGATCGTTCTGCCTGGACCTTGACTCTACGCGGGAGGTTCCGGCGGGGCGAACAGGGCGAGGACCTCGGGATTGGCGAGGGCGTCCGGGTCGGCCGCCTCCGTCACCGGGGTTCCGAGCAGGATCCGCCGCACGGGAACCTCGAGCTTCTTGCCCGACAGCGTCCGCGGCACTCCCGGCACCTGGTGGATCTCGTCCGGCACGTGCCGGGGTGACAGCTGCGTCCGCAGCGCCGTCTTCAGCCGCGCGATCAGCTCATCATCGAGCTGATAACCGGGAGCGGGCACCACGTACAGGACCAGCCGTCCGTCCGCCCCGAGCTGTCCGGTGTCGACCACCAGGCTGTCGGCGATCTCGGGCAGCTGCTCCACCACCCGGTAGAACTCACTGGTGCCCATCCGCACGCCGCCCCGGTTCAAGGTGGCGTCCGACCGGCCGAAGATGATGCACCCGCCGTCGGGGAGCATGGTGATCCAGTCGCCGTGGCGCCACACGCCCGGGTAGTCGGCGAAGTAGCTGGCCCGGTACCGCTCACCGCCCGGGTCATTCCAGAACCCGGTCGGCATCGACGGCATCGGCGCGGTGATGACCAGCTCCCCGACCTGGCCGGTGACCGGCCTGCCCTCCGCGTCGTACGCCTCCACCCGGGCGCCCAGGCAGCGGCCGGCGATGACGCCCGCGCGTACCGGCAGCAGGGGGCAGGGGCCGACGAAGCCGGTGCACAGGTCGGTGCCCCCGGAGAAGGAGCCGAGCTGCGGGGCGGTGCCCACACGTTCATAGACCCACCGGAAACCCTCCGGGGGCAGCGGGGAGCCGGTCGAGCCGATGCCGCGCAGCGCCGCCAGGTCCTGCTCCCGCCCGGGTGACAGGTCCGCCTTGGCGCAGGCCATCAGGTACGGAGCGCCGGTGCCGAAGTAGGTGACCCCGGTTGCGGCGGCCAGCCGCCACAGCGCGTCGGTGCCCGGGTGAATGGCACTGCCGTCGTAGGTGACGATCGCCGCGCCCGCGAGGAGGCCGCCGGCCAGGTAGTTCCACATCATCCAGCCGGTGGTGGTGTACCAGAAGAACACGTCCCCGGCGCCGAGATCCTGCTGCAGGCACAGCGCCTTCAGGTGCTCGAGCACGATCCCGCCGTGGCTGTGCACGATCGCCTTGGGCAGGCCGGTGGTGCCGGACGAGTACAGCACCCACAGCGGATGACCGAACGGGACGTCCTCGAACTCCGGCGCCGCCGCCGGGGCGCCTGGCAGCGACTCGAAGGGCACGGTCGCGATCCCCGGCGTGGCCGATGCCTCGCCGGGCCCGTCCACCATGACGACCGCCGCCAGACCCGGCAGCGCGGCGGCGATGGCGGCCACCGACGGCCGCCGGTCGAAGTCCTTGCCGCCGTACCGGTAGCGGCCGGTGGCCAGCAGCACCTTCGGTGTGATCTGCGCGAAGCGGTCGATCACGCTGTGCGGGCCGAAGTCGGGTGAGCACGAGGACCAGATCGCGCCCAGGCTGGCGGTGGCGAGCAGGCCGATCACCGCGGCCGGGATGTTGGGCAGGAACGCCGCGACCCGGTCGCCGCTGGCCACGCCGAGTGCCGCCAGCCCGGCCCGCACCCGGGCAACCTCGGCGCCGAGCTCGGCGTAGGTCAGCGTGGCCAGCTGGCCCTCCTCGTCGCGGCCGATTACCGCGATCCTGGTGGGGTCCGTCAGCGCGGTCCGCAAGGCGTTGCGCGCGTAGTTGAGGGTGGCGCCAGGGAACCAGGTCACGCCGGGCATCGGGCCGCCGGCCAGCACCGGCCCCTCTCCGCGCTCGCCGAGCACCGCGAAGTACTCCCACAGCGAGCCCCAGAACGCGGCCGGATCCCCGACCGACCACCGCCAGAGATCGTGGTAGTCGCGCGCCGCCGCGGCGGCCGGGGTGTCCCCGCCGGGCACCGGCTCGCCCGGCCCGCCCGCGCTGATCCCCCGCTCGGCCAGCCACCGCCGGTAGTCAGTGACCCGCGCCCGCTTGACCACCTCGGGCGACGGCTCCCAGAGCACGTCCCCGTAGCCGCGCCCCGGCAGGCCCGCGGCCGCCCCGGCGTCGTCCATTGGCATACGCCCCAGCATCGAACCTCTGCCGCGCCGCCGCAACGTCATGTCACCGGCCCTCCCGCCAGGAACGTGATCACGCCGAGCAGCGCCCCGCCCACGATGGCGGTCACCACCCCCCGGCGCGCGGCGATCAGCCAGATGGCGGCGAGGGCAAGCACCCCGACCTGCCACACGTGGGTCAAAGACAGTCCGAGCGGGATGGCCGCCCCGGCGATGGCCCCGATCGCGGCAGGGCCTGCGCCGGTCAGGAACGCCTGAACCTCCCCGTTGCGGCGGAGCCGGTCGAAGTAGCGTCCGCCGCCGAGCACGAAGGCGAACGAGGGGGCGAAGGCGATCGCCGAGGCCATCACCCCGCCACCCACCCCGGCGGCGGCGTAACCCACCACGGCAACGGTCTGCACCACCGGTCCCGGCGTGACCTGGCCGAGCGCGACCGCGGTCAGGAACTGGCCCGCGCTCATCCAGTGGTAGGTAAGCACGGCGTCGTGCTGCATCAGCGGGATGATCACGAATCCGCCGCCGTAGGACAGGGCGCCGACCTTGAGGGCCACCCAGGCCACCGCGGCCAGCCCTCCGGCCGCGAGCACGCCCGTGTGGACGGCGAGCAGCAGCGCCCCCGCCGGCCGCACCGGCCCTTGTGGCCGCTCCGGGGGTTGTGGCCGCGCCGGCGGTTGCGGCTTCGCCGGCGGTTGCGGCCGCGCCCGGCGCGACCGGACGGCGACCTCGAGCAGCCCGCAGGCGATCAGCACGAGCACCAGCCAGGGCCCGACGAGCGCACCGGAAGCCGCTCCGGCCACCAGGTAACCGCCCCAGCGCACATGCGCCAACCGGGCCCGCCGGGCGTCGGGTTGGCCGGGCAGGCGCATGTCCGCGTCATGCGCATCAGGCGGCGCGCCCGCATCGCGCGGGCCGGACATGCGCATGTCCGCGTCACGCGCATCAGGCGGCGCGCCCGCATCGCGCGGGCCGGCCGTGACCGCGTCGGCGTCACGCGCGCCCGGCGGGAACGCGCCGGCATCCCCCGTGCTCGCTGGCGGGGACGCGCCCGCTTCACTCGTGGTCGCTGGTGGCTGGCCGGCCCGCCGCCAGCTGGCCGGCACCAGGGCCACGGCGGCCGCCACGGCCACGGCGGGAACGGCCGCCCCAGCCCCGAGCGCGGCCCCGGATACCCAGCCCGGTGGCCGGGCCGCGAGGAACGGGACGGCCAGCCCAAGGATCACCACCAGGCCGGGCACGATGAAGCACAGACCGCCCACCAGGGCACCGGCCGTCCCGCGCAGCCGCCAGGCGCAGTAGATCGCGAGCTGCGTCGAGGCCGGGCCGGGCAGCAGGTTGCACACGGCCACGCTGTCTTCGAACTCGGTCTCGGTCAGCCAGCGCCGGTCTCGGACACACAGGGTGCGCAGCAGCGCGATGTGAGCTGGGGGCCCGCCGAACCCGATGCACCCGATGCGCCCCCACTCGCGGGCGATGACGGCCAGTGACACCCGCTCCAGCTCCTGGGCCACGAGCGTCAACCTACCGGTGGTGCCGGTGGGGTCAGCCGGTCGCCACCGGGGTAGTCAGCCCGTCGATCGCGCGGACAACGCTCGCGGTGTCGGCGAGGTCGGCCAGGACAGCGTCGGCGCCCGCGTCCCGCAGCTCGGCAGCCGACGAGCGGCCGCTGGCCACCGCGACCGAGCGTGCGCCCCCCGTCCGGGCGGCCGCCACGTCGCGGGTGGAGTCGGCGACGTACACCGTCGCCTCCTCGGTGAACTCGACGCCGTACTCATCCGCGGCCCGGCCGCGTGCGTTCAGCAGCAGCGCGCCCTTGGGGAAGACCTCGGAGCCGTACCCACCGACCTCGGTGTCGAAGAACGGTTCCAGGGCGAAGGCCCGCAGTTTCTCGATCGCGTTCGGCTTGATCGCGCCGGTGAGCAGGGTCTGCACGACGCCCGGCAGGCCGCCCACCTCGGTGACGGCGGCCAGGGCGCCAGGCAGCAAGCGGCCCTGCTCGGTGAGCAGCGCCCGCCGGGCACGGAACGCCGGGGCGAGTTCGGCGGCGAACCGCCCGAGCACCTCCTCGTCCGTGGAAGCGGACGCCGGCGCCGTGGCCTCGTTCAGCGCGAGCGCCTCGAAGAAGATCTCCGACTCGGTCCGCCCGGCCATTTGCGGCAGCCGCACCAGCGGCCGGCCCGTCACGTTCCGGAACGCTTCCGCGTACGCGGCCCGGGTCACCCGTCCCACGTCAACCAGGGTCAGGTCGATGTTCCACAGGACCAAGCGGCGAATCGGGACCTCCGGGGCTCGTGGTTGGGTGTCCGGGGACCACACGTGGTCGCGCCCCGCCCCGCCGACGGCCGGTGTCACCAATCCGGCGGCGGGGCCAGCCTATGCCGCCGCACGATCCGGCGCTGGCCGTCCGGCGAGTCCGCCGAAGCCAGTCCGGCCGCCCTCAGCCGAGAGCCCGGATCAGCCCATGTGCGGCTAACCCGGCACTCCACAGCCCTCCAGGCCGGTTCACGTTTGCCGGCGCGTGCTGCGCGCCCACTCCAGAACGCTCCGGGATTCCCCGCCGCCCGCCCCTGGGCTTGGCTCCCCGGAATGGCTCCCACACATCCCACTTACAAGGCGGGCCGCCGCTGCGCGACGAACGCAGCGGCGGCCCTAGGAACCCATCCCGCTAGGAGGACAGGAACCATGACCGAAGTAGACCAAAGGATCACCACCGCCCGCGAGTACCTCGCCGGCGTGCAGCAGCGCGACGTCCTTCATCTCCCGCCTTCGGCGCTGCTGCGCGAGTGCGCCGAGTCGAAGCGCCAGCTGGCCGCGGTCCTCGCCGCCATCGACGGCCAGCAAGACCCGGCTGGGCGGCTGGCCCAAATCCGCCAGGTGCTGGCGCATTTCGACTGGGAGTTTCATGACCGGCAGCTCGCGCTGGAGCGCATCGAGCAGATCGCGGGCGAGTCGTGAGCGGCGTCATGTGGCGCCTCGCGGCGCTGTCATCAGCCAGTTACATGGCGGGCCGCCGCGCGCGACTAGGCGCAGCAGCGGCCCTAGATCCAGTACCTGACAAGGGGATTACCAGACCCTTGACCGACATTTTGCCAGACCACGCCCCCATTTGTGTAGCGTGCGTCGGAGACCGAACCAACCCAGATGGCGGGCGGTGTCTTCGCTGTAAGGGCACGGGCATCGACCCGGACCCGCTGGCGCCGACCGGGATCGCGGTTGCCTCATGACCGGCGACCGGTACCGGCCGCTGACCGCCGCCGCCGTGCTGCTGGTGGCCGCGATCGCCGCCGTGGTCAGTTACATGCACGTGGCCACCCTGGCGCTGGCCTACGGGCAGCCGCCTTTGGCCGCGTACCTGCTGCCGCTGTCCATTGACGGCATGGTGGCCACGTCCAGCCTGGTGCTGCTGCGCTCGGCCCGGGCCGCGGTGTCGGCGCCGTGGCTGGCCAGGGCCGGGCTGGTGCTGGCCGTGGCCGCCACCCTGGCCGCGAACGTGGCCAGCGGTGCGGCGGCCGGGTGGCCGGGTGCGCTGCTGGCCGGGTGGCCAGCGGTGGCCTTCGTCATCAGTGCTGAGACGGCTATCGCCATGTCCCGCCGCAAGGCGGCCAAGGTGACCACGGAGCAGCCAGCGGCCACCAGGCGGCCACGGCCTAAGCGGGCGGCCACCCGCAGGCGGGCGGCAGCGGACACCGAAGCGGCTGTCCTGTCCGCTTTGGCCACTCGGCCACACATGACCAACGCCGAACTGGCCACGGCCATCGGCACATCGGAACGGACCGCCCGCCGGTACCGGGCGCGGCTGGCCACGGCCAGCACCACGTAAGCCCCCGGCCCGGGCTGCGACGACGCAAGACACCCGGGCCGGGTCTCTCCCGAAGGAGGACAACATCATGTCAACCGAACCAACCGGCGGCGCACAGGACGCCCAGGTTGTCCCGCTGCGCGCCACCGACGCGGGCACCGACGCCAGGGTCACCGAGTCACACGGGCCCGCCTACACCGACCTGTCGGATGGCCGCGAGCAGCGTAAGCCGGTCATCCCCGCGCACTGGCGCACCGGGGCGGCGGCGCGTGAGCATCTGCGCCTGGCCGCGGCGCGGCATGTGCATGCTGCCGCCTATCACGGTGTCCGGGCGCCCATGTACGTGACGCTGACCGCGTGGTGGGCGCTGGTGGGCGTCCTCCGCACCGCCGGGCTGCTGCTCGGCTGGTGGCACGTGCCGGACCTGCACCGGCTGGAGCGGCAGGCCGCCGCCGACGGGCTCCTGTCGGATCACCTGCGGATCCACAAGGCCGGGAAGGAAACACGCACCGCCCGCGGGCTGATCCTCGCCGGGTCCGCCGTCGTGGTGGTGGCCGCGCTGGTCATCCTCTCCCAGGCCCCGGCGTGGGCGTGGGTCCTGGCCGCTGCCGTGGCGGTGCCGCTCCTGGCGCGCGCCGGGCGGCCGGTGGGCAAGCCGATCGTCGCCCCGGCGGTCCTGCCCGCCGCGGTGCAGGCACCGACGCAGGATGTGATCACCCGCGCGCTCGGGTCACTGGGGATCGCGGGGATCGACCGGTGGCTGCGCGACGGCCGCGAGCTGGTGTTCCCTTCACCGGTGCGCGAGGACGGCCCGGGCTGGCGGGCTGAGGTTGATCTGCCGTTCGGGGTGACTGCGGCGATGGTCACCGAACGGCGCGAGCAGCTCGCCTCCGGGCTGCGCCGTCCGCTCGGCGCGGTGTGGCCAGAGCCGGTCACCAGCGAGCACGCGGGGCGGCTGGAACTGTGGGTCGGGCGCGTAGACGTGGCCAAGTCGAAGCAGGGACCGTGGCCGCTGCTGCGCGGCGGCCAGGCCGACGT
>DASYQM010000208.1:0-10794 GCA_036005525.1 Streptosporangiaceae bacterium | reverse complement strand
GCCGATCAGCAGCAGGCTGCCGAACGCCAGCGCATAGGCGGTCACCACCCACTGGCGGTCCGCGTCGGAGAACGCCAGCGCGCGCTGCGCCGACGGCAGCGCGATGTTCACCACGGTCACGTCCAGCACCACCATCAGCTGCGCCACGCTGGCGACGGCGAGCACCCACCACCGCCGCGCCGCGCCGCGCGTCTCGCGTGCGCCGGCCGGAGCCGGGGTACAGACCTTCGCTGCCATGACTGGCCTCTCCTCTGGTTCGCGGGATCCTGGGCTGCCGCCGAGGTCCCCGCCCGCCCGGATCTCTGAGACATGTTGTCTCACAAAGCCACTATGCCACCTCCCTCGACTATGAGTCAAGTTGTCTCATAAACTAGGGGGATGACATCGCCGGCCACTGATCCGCGCGCCGCCCGAAGCCGCGAGGCGATCCTTGCCGCCGCCTATGACCTGCTCGCCCGGGAAGGACCGGGCGCCATCACCCATCAGCGGGTCGCCCAGCAGGCCGGCGTCGGCAGGGCCACGGTCTACCGGCACTGGGCGGCGCCAGAGGACCTGCTCCGCGACGTGCTGTACACCGCCGAGCTGCCGTTCTTCGCCACCCCCGCCCTGCCCCTGCGGTCCTGGCTGCACGCCGAGCTGCGCCAGCTCGCCGACGAGCTCGCCCTCCCTGCGGTCGCATCGCTCGCCATGGCGCTGATGGAGCAGACCCGGCCGGGCGGCGCCGGCGCCCGGCCGCACCGGCACGTCACCGCCATCACCGAGCGGCTCGCCGCCGCGTTCGCACTCGCCGTCGACGCCGGCGAACTCGACACCGCCCCCGACGCGGCCCTGGCCGCCGCGCACCTGATCGGCCCGCTGGTCTACCGGACCACCCTGCAAGCCGCGGCAGTACCCGACAGCCTGCTCGCCGGGGTCATCGACGGCGTCGCGCACTGGCGGCCGCCAGACCCGGCGCGATCCCGCCCAACCTCAGCACCCGGCCAGCCCGCAGGCAGCAACCAGGAGACCAATGCGGTCGCCCAGGCGTGACCGGCCGCAGGACCGCAGCAGGACTGGTGAAGCCCGGGTTCCCCGTCCCGAAAACGGCCACTTCGGGGACCACCGCCGCCGGTGACGGCCCGCCCAGGTCAACCCGTCCCGGAAACTAGTCCCGAAACGGCGTGTCGCAACGCCGGTCGGCTACGGAATGTGAGCGCGGCGGGGGTCTCTCAGCGCTCGCAGGAACGCCGATCGCCGAATCCGTACTCGGATTGCAGGCGAGGTCTTCGTGGAAGGCAGCGCACTGATGTCCCAGTTATGTTGTTCTCCGTTCGCTGGGGCGGCGTCAGCTGTGGACAGCTATGGTCTGCGGCTCGCTGTCTCCCGCTGCTAGGTATTCGTCGCCGGCTGGAGGGGCTTGGGGGTCGATCACTAGCTCCGGGCGGTTTCGGCCGGGGCCGGGTCAGACCGGGAACGTGACCCCGGTCAGCTCTTCGGAGACTGTCCACAGGCGGCGCTGGATGGCGGTGTCGTGGGATTGCCGGCTGGACTTGGCCAGTCTCGGGTAGCCCCTGGCCCCGAAGAATCCGCCGGGGCCGTAGTACTGGCCGCCGAGCACACCGGGGTTGGTCGCGGCGCGCAGGGTGGGCAGTGCGCCCATCGCCGCCTTCTGGGTCATCACCCGCGCGTAGAAGAACGCGACGATCGCGGGCGTGTAGCGCGCTAGCTCGGTGTTGGCGAGGCCTGGGTGGGCGGCGACCGCGATGGTGGTGCCCGCGCCGGACAGCCGGCGTTGCAGCTCGCAGGTGAACATCAGGTTCGCCAGCTTGGACTGGCTGTAGGCGGCCACCCGGCTGTAGGACCGCTCCGACTGCAGGTCGTCGAAGTTGACCCGGGCCTGGATGCGGTGCGCGAGGCTGCTGACCGTCACCACGCGGGAGCCCGGCACCGGCAGCATCTGCTCGAGCAGCAGCCCGGTGAGGGCGAAGTGCCCCAGGGGGTTGGGTCCGAACTGCAGCTCGAACCCGTCACCGGTGGTCTGCCTGGGCGTGAGCATCACCCCGGCGTTGTTGATCAGCAAGTCGATCCTTGGGTGTCTGGCCCGCAGTTGGTCTGCGGCGGCGCGGATGGAATCCAGCGAGGTCAGGTCGAGGGGTGAGACCATGACGTCCGCGCCGGGGGCGGTGCCGGCGATGCGGGCGGCGGCGCGCTTGCCCTTCTCGGTGTCCCGCACGGCCAGCACCTCACCCCGGCCAGCGGCACGTCACCCCGGCCAGCGGCACCTCACCCCGGCCAGCGGCGCGTCACCCTGGCCAGCCCGGTCAGGTGGCCGTGCTGGGGCGAGTCGTTCGCGCCAGGCTCGTTTTGCTCGCTTTGACCGTCATCGGTTGGGGCCGGTATCCTTGCTCAAGCGTCCATGCGTATCGCATGCCCGCGGTACCCGCTCAGCGGGGCTGGTCACGCGGCAGCGGATGCGGGACTCCCTCGCCCTGAACGATCATCCGGGCGCGGGCCCACGGATCAGGTCCCATATGAAGGTTTACGACTGTGCGCACTTTCAGCCCCAAGGCCGGTGACATCCAGCGTCAGTGGCACGTCATCGACGCATCCGATGTCGTGCTCGGCCGCCTGGCCAGCCAGGTGGCGACGCTGCTGCGCGGGAAGCACAAGCCGATCTTCGCGCCACACGTAGACACGGGCGACTTCGTGATCGTGGTGAACGCCGAGAAGGTCGCCCTGAGCGGCAACAAGCTTCAGGACAAGCGCGCCTACCGGCACTCCGGCTACCCCGGGGGCATCCATTCCGTGACCTACTCCGAACTGCTCGCCAAGCACCCGGAGCGCGTGGTGGAGAAGGCGGTCAAGGGCATGCTTCCCAAGAACTCGCTCGGCCGGAACATGCTCCGCAAGCTCAAGGTGTACGCGGGCCCCGACCACCCGCATCAGGCGCAGCAGCCAACCCCCTTCACGATCAAGCAGATCGCGCAGCAGGCGGGACCACCCGCCGGCGGCAGGTGACGCCGCCGCCGCACGGCGGCCGGCGCGTCCGTCGCGTGGTGCGATGACGAGAGCCAACGAGGAAGCACGAGGAAAGTACGTGGCCGAGTCCACAGCCGCGCAGACGCTCGCTGAGGGTGCAGACGCGCAGACGGCAGAAGACGCCGGGGAGCAGGCGTCGGAGTACACCACCGAGACGTCCGAGGAGGCGGAGGCGAGCCCGGCGGCGCGCCGACCGGTGGTGACCGGCAGCGCGCTCGGCACCGGCCGCCGCAAGGAGGCGATCGCGCGGGTCCGGATCGCACCGGGCACCGGCCAGTGGCGCATCAACGAGCGGTCGCTGGAGGAATTCTTCCCGAACAAGGTCCACCAGCAGCTCATCAACGAGCCGTTCGTGACCCTCGGGGCCGAGGAGCAGTTCGACGTGGTCGCCCTCATCACCGGCGGTGGGGTCACCGGCCAGGCAGGCGCACTGCGGCTGGGGATCGCACGTGCTCTGACGCTGGTCGACCCGGAGAATCGGGTTACGCTGAAGCGAGCGGGTTTCTTGACCCGGGACGCCCGCGTCAAGGAGCGCAAGAAGTACGGCCTGAAGAAGGCCCGGAAGGCGCCTCAGTACTCGAAGCGCTGACCAGCGCTCACGCACCCGGGCCACGGATCCGCCAGGACGGCACAGGGAAGCGGGGGCACGTTTTCATGGGCCGGCTCTTCGGAACGGACGGCGTCCGGGGTGTGGCGGGCGATGATCTGACCGGTCGCCTGGCCATGGACCTTGCCATCGCCGCCGCTGAAGTACTCCACGAGACGGGCGTATTCGACCGCGCGCGGGCCGAGGGCAGGCGCCCGGTGGCGGTCGTGGGCCGCGATCCGCGCGCGTCCGGTGAGTTCCTGGAGTCGGCCGTTGTGGCGGGCCTGGCCGGCGTCGGTGTGGACGTGTTGCGGCTCGGAGTGATCCCCACTCCGGCAGTTGCCTTCCTTACGGCCGATAAGTCAGCTGATCTAGGGGTCATGCTCTCGGCCAGCCACAATCCGGCCAAGGACAACGGGATCAAGCTTTTCGCCAGGGGCGGCTTCAAGCTTCCCGACGCCGCCGAGGACGAGATCGAGGCGCGGCTGGGCCAGCCCGGCAGAGCGGTCAGCGGCCCGCCAGGCGGCGGCTTCGGCAGGGTCAGCGACGACGGTGACTCGCGGGAGCGCTACCTTGCCCACCTGCTGGCCTCGCTGCTCGCCCCCGGGCTGCCTGGCGCAGCCGAGCCTGCGCGGCCCGGCACGGCCGCGCCGCCCCCCGAGCCTGCACGGCCTGGCACGGCCGCGCCCCCCTCCGAGCCTGCCCGGCCCCTCGCTGGCCTGCGGATCGTGGTGGACTGTGCGCACGGCGCCGCATCCGCGGTGGCTCCGTCGCTGCTGCGGCGTGCAGGAGCGGAAGTGACCGCGATCGGGGCCGAGCCCGATGGCGAGAACATCAACGAAGGCTGCGGCTCGACCCACCTGGACGTGCTGCGGGCAGCGGTCGTTGAGCAGCGAGCCGACGCTGGCATCGCGCACGACGGTGACGCCGACAGATGCCTGGCGGTCGACGCCGGCGGACAGGTGATCGACGGCGACCAGATCATGGCCGTCCTCGCGCTGGGGCTCAAGGCCAGCGGCCGGCTCGCCCACAACACGGTGGTCGCAACGGTCATGTCCAATCTCGGATTCCGGCTGGCGATGAAGGACGCCGGTATCGCCGTGGTGGAGACCGCCGTCGGCGACAGGTATGTGCTGGAAGCGATGCGCGCGGGCAGCTACGTTTTCGGTGGCGAGCAGTCCGGCCACATCATCATGCTGGACCATGCGACCACCGGTGACGGCCTCCTCACCGCGCTGCATCTACTGGCCGCCGTCACCCGCGAACAGGTCCCCCTGGCCGACCTGGCGAAGGTGATGAACAGATACCCGCAGGTGCTGGTCAACGTCGCCGGGGTGGACAAGACGCGGGTTGCCTCTTCGCCGGAAGTGGCGGCGCAGGTCGCCGCCGCCACCGCGGAACTGGGCCGCTCCGGGAGGATCCTGGTACGGCCGAGCGGCACCGAACCGACGGTCCGGGTCATGGTCGAGGCCGTGGACCCCGAGCGTGCCCGGCACCTGGCGGACCGGCTGGCGTCCGTCATCCGTTCTGCCTCGTAAGCGCTGGGCTGCAACCGCGGCCGGGCGCTGACGCCAGTCATCCGCCCACGTCCCCGCGTGGCCGCGGCCGGGCTGCTGGCGGCGGCATGTCCTGGGTACAGGCCCGACGGTTGGTCAGCCTGCCTGGCCAAGTGCTCCGGCCCGGCGCGTCGTCTGCCGGTGCGGGCAGTGGCAGGCTGGGGGGCGTGATCGTGGGCATCGGAGTGGACATCGTGGACATCGCGCGACTGCAGTCCGCCCTGCAGCGGACCCCGTCCCTGGCTTCGCGCCTGTTCACCAACGGCGAACGTGATCGCGGCCCGGCCTCGCTCGCCGCATGCTTCGCCGCCAAGGAGGCGGCCGCGAAGGCCCTTGGGGCTCCCGCCGGGCTGCGCTGGGCGGACGTGGAAGTCACCTACGACGATGCCGGGCGCCCCTCGCTGGCGATCAACGGCACGGTGGCGAAAGAGGCGGCCAGGCGCGGGGTGCTCCGCTGGCATCTGTCGATCACCCATGACGGAGGCCTGAGCGTGGCGATGGTGGTGGCAGAAGGATGAGACGGGCGCACGATGTAGCCACGGTCCGGGAGGCCGAACGTGCCCTCATGGACGCTGTCCCACTCGGTGCGCTGATGCAGCGGGCGGCGGCCGGACTCGCATCGGTCTGTGCCGGTCTGGCCGGAAAGGTCTACGGGGCCAGGATCGTCGTGCTGGCCGGCAGCGGTGACAACGGTGGCGACGCCCTGTACGCGGGCGCCAGGCTGGCCCGGCGCGGGGCGCGCGTGGTCGCCGTGGCCGCGGGCAGCCACGTCCACGAGCAGGGGGCGGCGGCGTTGCGCGTGGCGGGTGGGCGCGTCACCGGCTCTGATGACCCCGACCTGCCCGCCGTCATCGCCGCCGCGGATCTGGTACTGGACGGGCTGCTCGGCATCGGCGGCCACGGCGGGCTGCGCGAGCCCTACGCAACACTGGCCGATCTGGTCGCGCGGCCTGGAACCGGGGACGGGCCGGGTCGTCCGGGCCCTGGCCCCACCGTGGTGGCCGTCGACCTGCCGAGCGGGATCGACGCGGACACCGGCGTGGTGGACGGCCCCGCGGTGCGGGCGGATGTGACGGTGACCTTCGGCACGTGGAAGCCGGGCCTGCTGATCGACCCGGGCGCGAGCCATGCCGGAGTGGTGGAACTGGTCGATATTGGGCTCGGGCCATACCTTCCGGCGCCCGCCGCGTCCGGGTTCCAGGCAGCGGACGTGGCGGCCTTGCTCCCGCAGCCGGCCGGCGACTCCGACAAGTACCGCCGGGGGGTGCTCGGCATCCTCGCGGGCAGTGAGCGCTTCACCGGCGCCGCGGCGCTTGCTGTTGGCGGTGCCCTGCGGGGCGGGGCAGGTATGGTGCGGCTGGTCTCGGCCGGGTCCGCCGTCGCGGTGGTCCGCCAGCACTGGCCGGAGGCGCTGACCACGGTGACCGGGGACGGTTCCCAGGCTGGCCATGAGGTGGAAGCGGCCGGGAGGGTACAGGCCTGGGTGGCCGGGCCCGGCATGGGCACCGACGAAGCGGCCAGGAGCCGGCTGGCCGCGGTGCTGGGCACCGATCTGCCGGTCCTGGTTGACGCCGACGGCTTGACCCTGGTCGCGCAGGAGCGAGGGCTGCTGGCGCGTGTGGCTCCCACGCTGCTGACCCCGCACGCCGGTGAGCTGGCCCGGCTGCTGGGGGGCGATCCGGCGGATGTGGCGGCCCGCCGGTTGGAGCATGCCCGCGCGGCTGCGGCCGAGTTGGGCGTGACCGTCCTGCTCAAGGGCTCGACGACGGTGATCGCCCCGGCCGGGGGCGGGGAGGTGCTCGTCAACTCCACCGGAACATCGTGGCTCGCCACCGCGGGGACGGGGGACGTGCTCTCCGGGTTGGCGGGCGCCCTGCTGGCCCAGGGCCTCGCGGTGAGCGAGGCCGCCGCAGCCGCGGCGTTCCTGCATGGCATCGCGGCCCGCCGGGCCGCAGCAGGCACAGCCCAGGCAGGCACAGCCCAGGCAGGCACGGGCCAGGCGGGCACGGGCCAGGCCGGCATGATTCCGGCCGGCATGATTCCGGCGGACGCGGATCCGGCGGGCACGGGAGCCGGCAGCCCGATCGCGGCGGGTGACGTGATTTCGGCGCTCCCGGCCGCCATCCGCGGTGTCCGGGCGTGGACGGACTGAGCCGGGCGACGCCGGTCAACGGCCGGGCGATGCCCGTCCCTGGCCGGGCGATGCCCGTCACCGGCCAGGCGATGCCCGAGCCGCGCGCCGGGCGGGGCCGGGATGGCCGTCCGGTCCGGAGCTGACCTGCTGGCACACTGTTTGGTCATGGACGGTCACGCGGAAACGCTCATCGACCTGGATGCGATCAAGGGCAACGTCACGGCGCTGCGGCGGCACGTTGGTGGCGCTGCGGTCATGGCCGTGGTCAAGTCCGACGCCTACGGCCATGGCATGGTCCCCGCGGCGCGTGCGGCCCTGGCGGGCGGCGCGAGCTGGATCGGAGTGATCACCGTCCCAGAAGCGCTCGCGCTGCGCCACGCGGGCGTGTCGGCGCCGGTGCTGTGCCTGATGGGCGTGCCCGGTACGGCCCACGAGGAGGCCGTCCGCCAGCGTGTGGACCTTTCCGCCGGGACGGTGGGCCTGGTCAGGGAGATCGCGGCGGCCGCCAGGCAAGCGGGCCGCCCGGCCCGCCTGCACCTCAAGGTGGACACCGGGATGTCGCGTGGCGGCGCCACTGCCCGGGACTGGCCGGGCCTGGTGGACGCCGCCCTGGCGACCGAGGCGGCGGGGGACGTCGAGATCATCGGGGTCTGGTCCCATATGGCCTGCGCGGACATGCCCGGTCATCCGTCGATCGATACTCAGGTCGCCGCGTTCCGCGATGCGGTTGCCGTGGCGGAGAAGGCAGGCGCCAAGCCCGAACTACGGCACCTGGCCAACACGCCCGCCACGCTGACGCTGCCGCAGGCATGGTTCGACATGGTCCGCACGGGGGGCGGCGTGTTCGGGCTGTCCACGCTGCCCGGCGGCCCGCCTGACTGGCTCCGGCCCGCGATGACGGTGCGGACCCGGCTGATCCAGGTCAAGCAGGTGGCGGCGGGGGCCGGGGTGTCGTACGGCCACCGTTACATCACCCCGGGCCCGGCCACACTCGGGCTCGTGCCGATTGGCTACGCCGAGGGCGTTCCGCGCGCTGCGTCCGGGCTCGCTGAAGTGCACGTCCGGGGCCGGCGCCGGCCGATCTCCGGCACCGTGTGCATGAACCAGTTCGTGGTGGATTTCGGCGAGGAGGCCGCCCAGGTGGGGGACGAAGTCGTGCTGTTCGGGCCCGGCGACGCGGGCGAGCCCACCCCCCAGGATTGGGCCGACGCCCTCGGGACGATCTCGTATGAGATCGTGACCAGCTTCGGCGGGCGGACTCCCAGAAGCTACTTTGGAGTAGCATATGAGCGCGATTCCGGGCACGCCGGTGCGGGCACCCGGGTGCCGGGGCGCCTTCCGGCATTCCCCGCGTAGCGGTACCGCCCGGCGTTAGGCGCTGCCCGGCAGGGTAGCGGTCCACCCGGGGCCGCCCTTGAGCAGTGTGGAAAGGCGGGTGCGGGAGGACCGATGGCCAGCTGGCGGCGGATCACCGGCGCAGCCGGGGTGGTCGCTGGCGCGACGGTGGCGGGTGCGGGGGCCATCGTGGCCGCAGAGCGGATCGCGGTCGGGCGGCTGCGTGGCCGTCCCGACCCGGAGTCCAGCGAACCGTTCGGGAAGCTCCGCGGGCGCCCGCTCACGGTGCTCACCGGGGACGGCGTGGCGCTGCATGCCGAGATCAACGGGCCGTCGGCCGCCCCGGTCACCGTCGTGTTCTGCCACGGCTACACGCTGAACCAGGACTGCTGGCACTTCCAGCGCCGTGACCTGTCCGGTCACCGGCTCGTCTTCTGGGATCAGCGCGACCATGGACGGTCCGGGCGCTCTGAGGCCGGCGCCGCCAGCATCGACCAGCTCGGCACCGACCTGAAGGCGGTCATCGACGCGACCGTGCCGGGCGATGCCCGGGTGGTCTTGGTCGGTCACTCCATGGGCGGCATGACCATCATGGCGCTCGCCGAGCAGCACCCTGAGCTGTTCGGGGCCAAAGTGGCTGGGGTGGTGCTCCTCAGCACCGCCGCCCGCGGCCTGGAGGACGGCAGCCCGTGGATGCCGGCCCCGATCCGGCCGATGCTGAGCCGGGCGCTGCCCGGGGTGCTCAACGGCGCTGCCAAGGGGAGGCGCGCCATCCTGGTGGAACGCGGTCGGCGCGTGACCGATCTGGCATTCCTGGGCACGCGAATGCTGGGGTTCGGGGACGGCGAGGTCAGCCCGGCCGTCGTCGGCTTCCTCGGACAGATGATCACTTCCACTCCGATCGAGGTGGTCGCCCGGTTCGGCCAGGCGCTGCTGCTGTGCGACAAGCGGGACTCGCTGGCGACCCTGGGCCGGGTACCGGTGACCGTGCTGGTCGGGGAGAAGGACCGGCTGATAGCGCCACGGCTCGGCATCGAGCTGGCCATGGACATCCCCGCCTCGCATCTGATCTGGGTGCCGGGCGGCGGCCATGCGCTCATCCTGGAGTGCCCCGACCTGGTCAACGAGGCGATCACCGCCATGCTCGCTCGGGTCGGGGCAGGCGGCGACCTGCCCCGCTCGGCATGACCGGCGGCGAGAGGAGCCGGACCGGGAGTGCGTGAGGAACTCATGGTGGCTAGCCCGGACGACATGCGGGCGCTGGGCAGGCGGCTGGCAGCCATGCTGCGGCCGGGTGACCTGGTGGTGCTCAACGGGGCACTCGGGACCGGCAAGACCACGCTCGTCCAGGGGATCGGGGCCGGTCTGGGAGTGCGCGGGCCGGTCACCTCGCCCACCTTCGTGATCGCGCGGGTGCACCCCTCGCTGACCGGCGGGCCCGCCCTGGTGCACGCCGACGCCTACCGGCTCGCCAGTCCGGCCGAGGTAGACGACCTGGATCTCGACGCCAGCCTGGAGACGTCGGTGACCGTGGTCGAGTGGGGCGGGGGACTGGCCGAGGCGCTCGCCGCCGACCGGCTGGAGGTCAGCATCGCCCTGGCCGGTCCCGGCGCCGGCCCGGGCGGGCCGGGGGGCGCGCCCGGCGGGGCCGGGCCGGATCAGGAGCCGCGGACGGTCCGGCTGGAGGGCCATGGTGCCCGGTGGGACACGGCGCCGGTCCCGAGAACATGATCATGACCTAGGTGCACATCTGACTACAGCAAGGTCATGATCACGACGCGGAACGCGCGCCCAATATTCACGATCGCGGCCGAACGCGGTGCTCAGGGGCCGGTGGTCCGTCTCGGCGAACCGGCCGGTGGTCCTTACCGGCAGACGGGCCGGTGGTCCTTACCGGCAGATGGGGCGGTGGTCCTTACCGGTGGACGGGCCGGTGGTCCGTCTCGGCGCACCGGTATATGTGTCTGGCCCACCGCCGCGGCCCAGAGGCTCTATAGTGCGAGCGTCCTAACCTTGCCTGGCCGGCCCCCTGGTTGATCGCCGCCCAGGCCTGGTGCTATGCGCCGTCATGCACGGTTCGATCGCTCCCCGGAGGCACACCGTGGCTCAGCAGGGGCCTCCTCCCCCTCGGTCCGGCCGGTTGCCCGCGTCGGGCCGCCCTCCTC
>DASYQM010000207.1:0-8123 GCA_036005525.1 Streptosporangiaceae bacterium | reverse complement strand
TGGCAAGCTCAAGCAGTTCAGAGCGGTGGCCACCCGCTATGACAAGCGCGGGCAGATCTACCGGGGCACCATCGACGTCGCCACGATCAGGATCTGGCTACGCGACCCCGTCCATGATCCAAGAAACAGGCCCTAGGGCATAGCCGGCGAGCAATAGTGCGGCGGTCACCGGCGGCCTCGGGGGCTGGCCTCGGTGAGCTGGCGGTAGGCCTCCTGCAGGGCCTGGGCTTCCTCGGCCGACAGGTCCCCGATGAAGTGCATCAGCGCCGCGGCCCGGTCATTGCTTGCCGCAAGCGCCTGCCGCATCATGCTTGCGCTGTATTCCTCGGCGGATACCAGCGGCTGGTAGCGGTAGGCGCGGCCGTCGGCCTGCCGGGCCAGCCAGCCCTTCCGGCACAGGTTGCCCATCACGGTCATCACGGTGGTGTAGGCGACCGGCCGGTCACGCTGCAGGTCGCCGACGATATCGCGGACGGTGACCGGCTGGCCGCGGGCCCAGATGGAGCGCATGACCTGCGCTTCCAGGTCACCAAGGGCCCGCATGGCTTTCCTCCTTCCCACGATGAGCTGCTACTAACCAGATAGTAGCTGGCCGGGGTCCTTCGTGCCGCATGGCCGGCACCGGTGGGCGGCCGTCTTGCGTTACTAGCCACTATTGAGATAGTACTAAGTCGATAGTAGAAGGTCGCTGCGGTTGTGCGGGCGGGCGGAGAAGCGCGGCAGCGCGCAGCCGGGAGAGTGTATGGGGCAGCGGCGGCCAGGCGGGGAAGGGAGGGCCGGTCGCTGTGGCGGAGGGGGCTGGCTGGATCGTGGTGGCCGGGCTGACGAAGCGGTTCGGCGCGGTCACGGCCGTGGCCGGGCTCAGCTTCACCGCCGGGCCGGGGATGGTGACTGGGTTCCTTGGGCCGAATGGGGCGGGGAAGACGACCACGCTGCGGATGCTGCTCGGGCTGATCACCCCCGCCCGTGGTACTGCCACGATCGGCGGGTGCCAGTACCGGGACCTGCCGGGCCCGGGGCGGGTGGTGGGGGCGGTACTGGAGGCAACGGGTTTTCACCCGGGCCGCAGCGGCCTGGACCACCTGATGGTGTACTGCACGGCGTGCGGGTACCCGCCCGCCCGCGCGGGCGAGGTGCTGGACCTGGTGGGCCTGGCTGCGGCCGGGCGGCGGAAGGTCCGCGGTTATTCGCTGGGGATGCGGCAGCGGCTGGCGCTAGCCACCGCGCTGCTGGGCGACCCGGGCGTGCTGGTGCTGGACGAGCCGGCCAACGGCCTGGACCCGGAGGGGATCGCGTGGCTGCGTGGCCTGCTCCGCGGCTACGCGGACGAGGGGCGGACGGTGCTGGTTTCCAGCCACGCACTGGCTGAGATGGAGCAGCTGGCTGACCGCGTGGTGATCATCAGCGCGGGCCGGCTCGCCGCCGAGGGGACGCCGACCGGGCTGGCCGGCGGCGCCGCGGCGGTGCTCGTCCGCACTCCGCACGCCAGCCAGCTGGCCATGGCCGTCGCCGCCGCAGGAGGCCGCGCGGAGCGGGCCGGGCCGGGCAGCCTGCGGGTCACCGGGCTGACTGCAGCCGAGATCAGCCGGATCGCGGCCGCCCACCGCATCGACCTGCATGAACTGACCGCCGGTGGCGGCCTGGAACAAGTCTACCTCGCGCTTACCGCCGCCCCGGGCCGGGAACCGGCGAGGCAGCCCCCCAGCGGCGAGGCCGGCCGGCCATGACAAGGCTGATCAGCGCCGAGGTCCGCAAGCTCGCCACCACCCGGCTATGGCTGTGGATCCTGCTGGCGGCCACCGCGTGGTCCGCCGGGTACACCGCGCCGGCGGTCGGGTTCAGCGGCCGGGCCGGCAGCCTGACCCCCCCCCCGCTGACCAGCGCAGCCGGGCAGCACGCGCTGCTGGCGATCGGCGCCGGGGGCGCCGGGCCGCTGGCCGCCATCCTCGGCGCCATTGGGATGACCAGCGAATACCGTCACCGCACAGCGGCCGCCACGTTCCTGGCCACCCCCCGCCGCAGCCGGGTCGTCACCGCCAAGCTGATCACGTTCTTGCTGGCAGGCGCCGCCTACGGGCTGTTCTGCGACCTGGTCAGCCTCACGGTCGCGCTCCCCTGGCTTGCCGCCCGGGGCATCCACGTTCCCGTGGCCGGGTACGGCAACCTCACGGTGCAGGCAGCAGTGATCGCCTCAGCGGCGATCTTCGCGGTGGCCGGGACCGGGCTCGGGGCGCTGACCGGCGGGCAGCTGGCCACGGTCACCGGCCTGCTGATCTACCTGTATGTCGCCGAGCCGGAGCTCACCCACGTCACCGCGCTGCACCGCTGGACCGCCTACCTGCCCGGGGTCGCCGCCGACGGGCTGACCCAGGCCACCCAGGCCGGTGTAACCCTGCTGGCACCGTGGCTGGGCGGCATCGTGTTCGCCGGCTGGGCGGCGGCGCTGGCGGCCGCCGGGATGCTGCGCACGCTGCGCCGGGACATCACCTGATGACTCCTCCGCTACCGCCTGCGTTCTGGGCTGCCCCGCGCCTGATCAGGCCTGTTTGCGCAGTGCAGCCCAGGTGAAAGGCTGGATCACCCCGGCCGGGGTGAGATGCTCCCCGCGGTCCTGGCGGATCAGCGGGCTCGCCAGCCCACCGGTGTCGGCAGAGCCGTGGCGCCGGTACAGAAACGGCAGCCTGCTCGCTATCCTCCGCCGCGGCGAGCCGCAGCACCGTCGCGCCCTCCCCCATGGGCGATCGGTGGTATGTGTGCCCGGTCTGGGCGTGCGGGAAGCCAGCCTGTCATGGCCGTGATCAGGGACACGAGCTGAAAGATTCCGGGTGCCTGTCGGGTCGGACTGCCGGCTGCTCGTCTGGATAGTAGAGGGACGTATCACCATGGAGGGAGATCGAGATGACAGCGGCAGCTAAGCCCAGCCCCATTCCGGATACCTACCGCCGGGTCACCCCCTGCCTGGTCGTGCAGGGCGCCGCGAAGGCCCTGGACTTCTACGCCCAGGTGTTCGGCGCGTCCGAGCGGATGCGGACCCCCGGCCCGGGCGGGATCATCGCTCACGCGGAGATCCAGATCGGGGACTCGGTGGTCATCGTCGAGGATGAGGACCCGCAGCGAGGGACAACGGCGCCACCGGGCGGTGGCCTGCCTGGCACCCCGGTGTTCCAGTTCATCTATGTGGAGGACGTCGATGCGGTGGTGGCGCGGGCCGTCGAACTCGGTGCCACGCTGAAGCGTGCCCCGGAGACCCAGTTCTACGGTGACCGGGACGGCTTCATCATCGACCCGTTCGGGCACGCCTGGACCATCGCTACGCACGTGGAGGACGTCAGCCCGGAGGAAATGACGCGGCGGATGGCCGCGCTGTTCGGATCGGCGTGAGGCGGCGAATGATGAAGTACGTGCTGATGTTCGTCGATACCGAGCAGTTCGCCGCCGACTTGGCCGCCATGGACGACGCCGAACGGGGACGTGCCTACGCCCGGGTGCAGCAGTGGTTCGCCGACCACCACGACAAGATCACCCACCACGGCCATCTCATGCCGCCGGACACCGCCACCACCCTGCGGCTGGACCGCGGCGAACCGCTGGTCACCGACGGGCCGTACGTGGAGGGCAAGGAGGTGGTCAGCGGCTACGCCGAGATCGAGGCGGCCGACCTGGACGAGGCCCTGCGGATGGCGAAGTCGTGGCCGGCCTGCCCGATAGTGGAGATCCGCCCGCTCGCGTCATGACCCACCCCTCGCATAGCGAGCTGGCCCGCGTGGTGCGCGACCACGCGGGCCGACTCGCGGCTTCGCTGGTCCACCTGGTCGGAGACTTCGCGGCAGCGGAAGACCTGGTCCAGGACGCCATCGAGGCCGCGCTGACGCACTGGCCGGTGGAGGGCATCCCGGAACGGCCGGACGCCTGGCTCTACACCGTGGCCCGCCGCCGCGGCCTGGACGTGCTGCGCCGGGAGAGCCGCTACAGGGAGAAGCTCGCGCTCGTGGCTTGTCCGGCCGAACCAGAACCCGACGACCGGCTCAGGCTGATCTTCACCTGCTGCCACCCGGCCCTGCCCCGCACCGGCCAGGTCGCCCTCACCCTGCGGGTGGTATGCGGGCTAACCACTGCCCAGATCGCCAGAGCATTCCTGATCCCCGAATCCACCGTCGGGCAGCGGATCACCCGCGCCAAGCGGAAGATCCGCGACGCGGGCATCCCCTACCGGATCCCTGCCGCCGGCGAACTCGGCACCCGCCTCGCCGAGGTCCTGGCCGTCATCTACCTGTTGTTCAACGAGGGCTACCTGTCAAGTGGCGGCAACAATGCCCGGTCCCGCGACCTCACCGACGACGCCGAGTTCCTCGCCGCGCTGCTGCACGACCTCATGCCCACCGAACCCGAGGTGGCTGGCCTGCTGGCCCTGATCCGGCTCCACCGGGCCAGGGCGGCCGCCCGCTTTGACCAGCACAGCGAGATCATCCAGCTCCAGCATCAGGACCGGTCCCAGTGGGACCACCAGGTCATCGCCGACGCCGGCCGGCTGATCGCCCTCGCCGCCGCCCTCAAGCGGCCCGGGCCGTATCAACTCCAGGCGGCCATCGTCGCGTGCCACGCCGAAGCGGGGCGGTGGGAGGACACCGACTGGACGCAGATCGCCGTGCTCTACGACATGCTCCTGTACCTCGCGCCATCCCCGGTGACCCGGCTGCACCGGGCGATCGCCCTGCGCTACGTCACCGGCCCGGCCGCCGCCCTGCGCGAAGTGGAAGCCCTTGCCGGCGACCTGAACGGGTACCACCTGTTCCACGCCACCCGCGCCGAACTTCTCCGCGACCTCGGCCACGCCGACCAGGCCCGGGCAGCAGACCAGCGCGCCCTCACCCTGACGGCCAACCCGGCTGAACGATCCCTGCTGCGGCAACGCCTCAACTGGACATGATCAACGTCCCGCCTGCCGGCACCAGATCGCGCTACAGGCTCAGAGCGGGCCGCGTGGGCAACAAGCCGCACGCGACGCAGAACGTCCTGCTATGCACCATCACCGGGGCAGTGCTCCAGATCTTGAAAACCGACCAGATCGGCGGATATTTCACCGCCCGGGAGGCTCTTCACGGCGTGCAGCCGAGCCCTGGCTTGACTGCCTGCCGTCGCGCACAGAGTCACGGACCGTGAGCTTCAGGCGGCGAGAATGTCGGTCGGTCGTGGCAGCTGTGGATCCTGCGGCTCGGCGAGAGGCCGTAGCCAAGCAGCGATGCCGGAAGTCGCCGAGCTGTGACCAGATAGGGATGTCGCCAGCACATGGCTGGGCCGGTGATGGTGCCGGTTCAAGCGCCGGAACGGTTGAGCTGGTTCATCAGCCGCCGGTTGGTCTCGCGGGCCGCGGCGAGTTCCTCGTCGCGTTCTTCCAGCACTCTCCGAAGGTCCAGGACGGCCTGCCGCTGGGCCTCAAGCTCGGCCTACGGCCAGTACTGCCCCATTGCCCGGGGCGCGGAGATCTTCGCCGAGCGGTGGACGCCGCTGATCATCCGCAACCTGCATCTGGGCTGTGACACCTTCGGCGCGATCCTGGAGGGCGCGCCCGGGTTCTCGCACACCCTGCTCGCTCAGCGGCTCAAGCAACTCGAGCGCCTATGCATCGTCGAGTCGGTACCGAAGCCTCAGGGGCGAGGTCACCGCTACCAGCTCACCGAGTCCGGCCACGAGCTGTTCGGGGTCTGCGAGACGCTCGGCGCGTGGGGCGCGCGGTGGCTCGAGATCGCCCCCGAGAACCTCGACCCATACGTCGCGCTGTGGTCAATGTGCAACGCACTCCGACCGGAACGACTCCCCGGAGCAACGCGTGGTGATCCGGTTCGACTTCACCGGCTTCCGGCCCCACGAGCGGTACTGGTTAGTGCTCGAGCACGGCGAGACCGAGATCTGCAAGACCTGCCCAGGTCTCGACGAAGACCTCTACATCACCGCCGAAGCCGGAGCCTTCGTCAAATGGCACGCCGGCCAGCTCACCTGGGCACATGCGCTCCGCGACTCCCGCATCCGACTCGACGGCCCGTCCTGGCTGATCAGGGCCTTCCCGACGTGGAACGCCCGCAGCATGTTCGCCCACATCAAACCCGCCTCCGGCGCCGCCACCCCGAACTGAGTTGCTGCGCCGGCACGCGGAGATGCGTCACTTCGCCGCGAAGGGCCATCGGAATGCGCGCTCGGTCCTGCCGAATAGCGGGCGTCGGTTCCGCAGGTCAGTACCGTACCGGTCATGACCTCGGATGAGTTCGTGCCAGTCGGCTTCGATCCGCCGACCTCACTCGCCACCGACCAGTTCCGCCTCGAACCGCTGGGGCCGCAGCACAATCAGGCGGATCATGCCGCCTGGATGTCGAGCATCGAGCACATACGCTCCACTCCCGGCTATCCCGACGGCAACTGGCCACCACGCAGCGGCATGACGCTCGAGAAGAACCTCACCGACCTTCGCCGCCACGCCGACGACTTCACGCGGGGCGCCGGTTTCACCTTCACCGTCCTCGACCCAGGCGACAACGACGTCATCGGTTGCGTCTACCTCTATCCCTCGGCCTCCGAGGAGTGGGACGTCACGGTGCAATCCTGGGTGCGGGCCGACAGATCGGGCCTCGACGTACCACTCGCCGACGCCGTCGCACGCTGGCTCGCCACCGACTGGCCCTGGGAGCGTGTGGACCGCTGCGGTCGCTGAGTCGTGACGGCACGCTCATGCCGCTGATCGCGCGATCATGCCGAATAGCGGGCGTTGCATACACGCATGCTTATGCACTAGCTGGCATGTTCACTCGCAACCTTGAGAGCAGATTGAAGGCCGCGATGATCGGGGGACTCGGCGACGTCATCCGTCACCAGGGCACGCCGGGCGCCGATTCCGCGCAGCCAAAATTGGGCAAGTCGCGGGTGCGGTGGCACGCATATAACCAGTGCCCGCCCCGCGGCTGAGGTCACGGACGCCGACAGACAATAAGACATTAGACGTTGGGCCCACGTAACGGCAGCGGCCCGCGTCACGGGTGCGGCATCATTAACGCGCTGGCGCTGGTGGCAGGGAGTTGGGAGCGCGAAATGCCCGAGCTGAAAGGCCAGGTGGCAGTTGTCACCGGAGCCAGCAGCGGGCTCGGTGAGGCCACGGCCGTGCGCCTGGGGCAGCTGGGGGCGCGGGTGGCGCTGCTGGCCCGCAGCGAGGCCGGCCTGGACCGTGTGGCCGCCCGCATCAGCGGCAGCGGTGGTGCCGCCTTCACCCTGCCGGCCGACCTCGCCGATCCGGATGCAGCCGTGGCCGCCATCGAGCGGCTGGTGTCCGGCAGCGGGCCGCCGCGGGTGCTGGTCAACGCCGCGGCGACCGACGCCCCTGGTCCGGCCGAGGAAGTGCCGGTGGCGGACTGGCAGCGGGTGATGGCGGTGAACCTTACCGCGCCGTTCCTGCTCAGCCGGGCCGTCTTCCCGCACATGCGCGCGGCCGGCGGCGGCACCATCGTCAACGTCTCCTCCGTCACCGGCCGCCGCGGCTGGGTCAACGCGTCAGCCTATTGCGCCACCAAGTTCGGCCTTACCGGGCTCACCCAGGCCCTCGCCGCCGAGGGTGCGCCGCACAGCATCCGCGTGGTGTGCCTTTACCCTGGCGCCATGGCCACGCACTGGGGCACCTGGAACCCGGCGGACCGCGGCCAGCCCAGCCGAGCCGGCCCCGAAGACGCGCTGCGGCCAGAAGACGTGGCTGGCTACATCGCCTGGCTCGTCTGTGCCCCCGCCGACCGAGGCGGTGGTCGCCCCGATCTGCGAACGCGGCTGGCCCTGACCGACCGCCGGGTGGCGTCATCCTCGACCACGCGCCCTGCGAGGGTTGAGTGAGGACTTACGGGGTGGCTAGCCTGATGGCGTCGCCGAGGTTGGAGTTTCCTTCGAGGAAGGAGATGCCGGCGACTTCGCGCCACTTCCGGATAGTGACCGACATCGAGACCGGGCCTGACGGCAACCTCTTCGTGGTCTCGCCGGACCAAGGTGCGATCCACGAAATCTCCCGCCGCCAGGCCCAACCCGAGGAGGGAAGGCAATGCGCAGGACCATCATCCTCGTTCTCATGGGTGCGTTCGCGCTCCTCGCGCTGGCGG
>DASYQM010000206.1:0-2808 GCA_036005525.1 Streptosporangiaceae bacterium | reverse complement strand
CCTGCCGAGAGCACTGATCTCTGCCACCGGCCCAAACAGACTGTCCCTATGCAGAACATGGCTCAGGAGTTTTTCACCATTGACGAGCTGGCCGGGTACCTGCGGCTTCTCGATGACGACGGCGAGCCCGACCGCCGCCGCGTCTACTGGATGCGCCAGCGAGGCCAGGCACCACCCGCTCACCGCATAGGCGGGAGCCGGGGACGGCTGCTTTTTCGCCGCAGCGACGTAGAGGAATGGCTCGCCAGCCGCGCCGAACCCACCGCACAGGCCAGCTAGACAGCCCTCGGGCCGCACCAGAGATAAGCCCCCCAGTACGGCCCGGAAAACGACCTGGAGATCGTCATGCCCGAGAATACGCCAAGCGCCGGCGGGGGGCCAGCGCGCACGACCCGCCCGGCCGAGGTAAACCGCGAGCGGTGTCGGATCTACCGGCTCACCCTGAAGGCCGTGGTGCTGGCCCACTACGGCCGCCAGTGCGCCTGCTGCGGGACCACCGACGACCTGACCATCGACCACATCGCAGGCGACGGCGGGCAGCACCGCCGGGAGCTGTTCGGCCGCACCGACCACGGCGGGCAGCACTACTGGCTCTGGCTGATCAAGCAGGGCTTCCCGCCTGGCCATCAGGTGCTATGCCGCCCGTGTAACGCATCGAAGGGGCGCACCGCGCACTGCCGCCTGGACCACTGCACCGAGAGCCGGGCGGCCTGATGGGCGCAGCTTTCGGCCGGGTGATCGCCGCGCTCGATACGGCCGGGCGGCAGCCCCGCGTCTACGGCAGCGGCAAGGCGACCGCTCACTGCCCCGGCTCCGGGCACTACCGCGGCGACCAGCACCCGTCGCTGACCATCGCCCCGGGGGACGGCTGCGCGCTCGTCTGCTGCCATGCCCTGTGCGACACGGCCGACGTGCTGGCCGCCATCGGGCTCAGCCCGGCAGACCTGTTCGATGAGCCGCGTAAGCCGGCGCAGGGCCGGCCCTCCACCAAGCAGCTCAAGGCGGCCATCGGCAAGGCCCGCGGCCTGTCCTGGGCCGACCGCTATCTCTACCTCTGGCTGCTCTGGCTGGCCGACTGGGACACCGCCGAGATCCCATTCCCCTTCCAGCCACGAAACCAGCGGGCACTCGCCGCGGCCTGCGGGCAGGGCCGCATGACGATCCAGCAGTCCTCGGCGCACCTCGCCCTCCACGGCTGGCTCGCTATCTCCTGCGGCGTAAAAGGCTGCAACCGGGAGGGCCCGCACCGGGGCCGCGGTCACCGGATCGTCTACGGCTTCCCTGGCATCGGGGAGAACTGCCCAGGCGAAGGCTGCCGGTTCAGGACCAGGCCAGAAAAGGCTGCACAGCGCAGCCATTTGAGCGTGGTCGGTGGAGCCAGCGCCATGGCCGTTACCACCCTCCTGTCCGTAGCTGGTGCGGGCCTTCCCCCTCCTACTACGTACCTCCAGCCCAAACCGGCGTCTGACCTGCGGCGCAGTCCGCCGATTGCAGCCTTTTATCAGCGCCGATTGCAGCCTTTTATCCCGAGGAGCACGTCATGAGCACCCCGCTGGAGCGGACCACCTTCTCAGTCTCCCGCGCGGCGGACTTCCTTGACGTGCGGGCGCTGGAGTCACAGACTGGCCAGTCCCGCAGCCGCTTCGGCGACGTTGTGATCAAGGAGCTGCTCGACAACGCGCTCGACGCCTGCGAGACGACAGGTGCCGCACCGGAGGTCACGCTCAGCGTGGAGACGGCCGGCGGCACCCAGCGGGTCACCGTGGAGGACAACGGAGCCGGCATCCCCGCCACGGTGGTCGCGCGGATTCTCGACTACAGCACTCTCACGTCCGACAAGGCGCTGTACCGCTCGCCCTGCCGGGGTGCGCAGGGCAACGCCCTGAAGACGGTCATCGGCATCCCGCACGCGCTCGGCATCACCGGGCCGGTGATCATCGAGACGCAGGGGGTCCGGCACGAGATCACGGTGAGCCTGGACCTCGCGGGCAACGTCAAGGTGGGCCACGAGGAGGCGGACTCGCCGCGCACGGCCGGAACGCTGGTCACAGTCCCGCTGCCGGCCGGGCTGGAGTTCGATGCCTGGAAGTGGGTCCGCGGGTATGCCCTTGTAAATCCGCACGCCACCTTCACGGTCTCTAACCGTGCTGACGGGGACGACGAGGTTTACAAAGCCACAGCTCAGGACGGGTTCCGCAAGCCACTGCCCACCGACCCGACCTCGCCGCACTGGTACGACGCGGCAGCGTTCACCCGCCTGATCGGCAGCCTCGCCGCGCTCGGCGATGACCGGCCGGTCGGCGGGTTCATCCGCGAGTTCCGGGGGCTGAGCGGTTCAGCTAAGGCCAAGCAGGTCGCCGCCGGCGTCCCCGGGATCAGCCGCATCACCGACGTGGAGGAAAGCTCGTCGGCCGAGCTGCTGCGCCGCATGAGATGGGCTAGCAGCGAGCCCGGCCCGGCCGTTCTCGGCCAGGTCCCCGCCGCTCACTATCAGGATCTGCTCGATGACATCTACGGAGTTGACCGCTTCTGGTACGCCCATCGCGGGATCGTGCACAACGGTGTTGCCTGGCACATCGAGGTCGCCGTCGCCGACACTCTCGGCGCGGGCGAGGTCATCTTCGCCACCAACTATGGCGTGACCTTCGGCGATCCGCTCGGCGGCACGGGGCTGGAGACCGGCGAGGTGTGGGCAGAGGGTGCCCGCTCCTTCCTGGCCGGCTGTGACGCCGCCCCTGGTGCCAGCAACGGCCACTACCGCGCCGCTGTCGTGCACGTGACGTGCGCGGCGCCCGTGTTCCTTGACAA
>DASYQM010000205.1:0-31924 GCA_036005525.1 Streptosporangiaceae bacterium | reverse complement strand
TAGTCCGGGTCCATGGCACCCACGTGCTCATCGCTGGCGCGACCGGGGCGGGGAAGGCCTCGCTGTTGTGGTCGATCGTGCGTGCTTTGCTTCCGGCGATGGTTGCTGGGCTGGTCCGTGTCTGGGCGGCTGATCCGAAGTTGATGGAACTGGCCTACGGCCGGGCGATCTTCGACCGGTACGGCCGCTACGCCGCCGACCCGAAGGCGATCGTGACCATGCTCGAGGACGCGGTAGAGCAAATGCAGGCCCGGGCCGCCGTCTTTGCTGGGAAGCACCGCGAACACACCCCTACCACCGAGCATCCGTTCATCGTGATCGTGGTCGATGAGGTCGCGTTCTTGACCGCCTACCTGTCCGACCGGACCATCCGCGACCGGATCAAGGCCGCCCTCGCCACCCTCACTACGCAGGGCCGCGCGGTCGGCTACTCGGTCGTGGCCGCGTTGCAGGACCCGCGCAAGGAAGTTATGTCCATCCGCAACCTGTTCCCGGACCGGATCGCCATGCGCCTCGATGAACCGGAACAGGTCGACATGGTCCTCGGCGACGGCGCCCGCGACCGTGGCGCCCTGGCCGACCAGATCAGCACCGATGAAACGACCGGCGCTGGGGTCGCCTATGTGCGGCTGGCCACCGACCCCGACCCGGTGCGGGTCCGGTCCGCGTGGGTCACCGATGCCGACATCCGCGCCATGGTGGCTGAGTACGCCCCGGCTGAAACGGTGCGCCCGCTGGTCGCTGATGCCGCATGACCAGTCTCACCACCTGGCAGACCGACGACCTCTGCCCCCGCTGCGGCGCTCATCTGACCGAGATCTCTGGCCCGTCTAGTCCCCGGGTGATCCAGCAGTGCCGGGCCTGCGCCTGGTCGGTCACCTGGGCGGCGCCGCAGCTGGTGCTGAACGCTTCTCAATCGGACTGCCTGGCTGACATGGTGGCCGATGCGATCGCCTACCGCTGCGCCGCCGCCACCGGCTGCCCGCACTGCCAGCGCTCTCCGGCCGCCGACTGCCCGGAGCACTCGCCCGGCCATGCGCAGATCGAGGCCTACTGCCAGCTCGTCGCCGACCTGACATCGGCAGGAGGTGGGCAGTGATGGACGGCGCACACACCCACGGCCACGGGCCGACCGGCCTGGGCGAGCTCGTCGTGGTCGCCCTCGGCGTAGTAGTTGCCGCCGACATCCTGGCCCGCGTGCTGACACTCCTGCTGGTCGTCCTGGCAGTCGGCGGCGGCGTGCTGGTGGCCGGGCTGATCGGCTATGTGGTGCTCGCCCGCCGCCGCTACCAGCAGCAAGACACCTGGCTGAACGCAGCTCCCCCCGGCTGGCTGGGCGTGCCCGGTGACCCGCCCCGTGCTGTGCTCGACGACCCGGTGACGTTGCGGCAGGCGATCACCGAACTGCAAGCCCAGCTCCTGGCCGCCCATGGCGGTCTGCCTGCGGCTGACCGCAGCCAGCATCAGCATCTGCATTTGCATGGCCTGGCTCCCGAGCAGGTCGCCGCCATCATTACCGAACTGCAAGCCCGCCAGCATCCCGGAGGCTGGCAGGACGGAGGGAGCCCATGACCGGGCGCACCACCCGGGCTGACCGGCTCGCCCACCCCACCACCCGCGACGCCGTGCGGGCGGTCGCCGAAGCCCACGGCGCCTGCCTGCACCCCATCCAGCTCCGCCGCATCAACACCGACACCGGCCAGACCGACCAGGTACTCATCCCCTGCGGAGCTACCCTCGCCAGCAAGTGCCTGCCGTGTGCCGAACGGGCCAAGGTCCTCCGCGCTGCGCAGTGCGCCGAGGGCTGGCACCTTGAGGATGAACCTATCGCCGACCCGCCCGCACTAGATGAGGTGCAGGCGATGTGGGTCGAGCACCGCGCTGAGGCCCAAGCCTGGCGGGATCACGCCGAGCAAGCGGGGGAGGACACGGCCGAGCTGGACGAGCTGATCGCCGAACTGGATCAGGAAATTGCCAGCTCCGGGCTGCGCGGCAAAGCCGCCCCCGTTCACTCCCGGCCGCGGCGGCACCGCTCGACCCGGCGCCGCCAGGACGCCCCGGACCTGCCCAAGCGGAAGGTCAGCCCCCGCACCATCGGCAAGACCTACACCGCCAAAGACGGCAAGGTCTTCCGGCCGTCGATGTTTCTCACCTTGACCTGCCCCAGCTACGGCCGCGTCCGCGAGGACGGCACGCCGATTGATCCCGGCTCCTACGACTATCAGCGCGCGGCGCGGGACGCGCTGCACTTCGCCGCGCTGTTCGACCGGTTCACCCAGAATCTGCGCCGTGTCCTCGGCTATGAGGTGCAGTACTTCGCCACCATCGAACCCCAGCGCCGCCTCGCCCCACACGTGCACGTCGCCATGCGCGGCACCCTCTCCCGCCCCGAGCTGCGACAGATCATCGCCGCCACCTACCACCAGGTCTGGTGGCCATCCACCGATGTGGTGCGCTTCGAGGGCGACTACCTGCCGGTCTGGTACGAGGCCCGCGGCGGCTACCTCGACCCCGCCACCGGCGAGTTGCTGCCCACCTGGGATGAAGTGGTCGACGCCATCGGCTCAGATGACGGTCCGCGGCATGTGGTCCGGTTCGGTGCCAAGTTCGACGCCCAGGGCGTGCTCGCCGGATCCAAGGACGCCAGCCGGTGCATCGGCTATTTGACCAAGTACCTGACCAAGCAGCTCGCCGACTGCCACCACCCCAATACTGACAGCCAGCGCGCTCACGTGGAACGGCTCGCCGAGGCGCTGCGCTACGAGCCGTGCTCGCCGACGTGCGCGAACTGGCTGCGCTACGGCATCCAGCCCAAGAACCACCGGCCCGGCCTGATTCCAGGCGCCTGCAAGGGCAAGGCCCACCGTTATGACCATCTTGGCTACGCGGGGCGGCGGGTGCTGGTCTCCCGCAAGTGGTCCGGTAAGACGCTGGCCGATCACCGCGCCGACCGCCGGGCCTGGCTGACCGCGATGCTCGGTCTTCCGGCAACCGACCCCACGCGCTACCGGTGGGAACAAGTCCAGCCGGATGACGACGACTATCTGCCGTCTGGCAGGCGACTGCTGCGTTCCGTCGCCGACCGCCTCCAGTGGGAACACGCCCTTGCCGAGGCCAGACGACGAGCCCAGGAAGCCCTCGCCGCCGAAGTCTCGGCAACTGGGAGGCCGCGTGATGCCAGCGCAGTCCTTGCCTGCTGATCAACTGCTGACGGTGGAGGAGGCGGCGGAGCGCATGAGAACCAAGCCCCGGTTCATCCGGCGCCTGATCGCCGAGCGCCGGATCGAGTTCGTGAAGGTTGGCCGCCATGTCCGGATCAGCGAACCGGCCCTGGCCGCCTTCATCGATGCGGGTCGCGTCCAGGTCATGACTGCTCCCGACGTCTCGCCTCGAATCCGGCCTGTGGCGTGATGGCAAACAAGCTGGGTCATCGGCGTTTCGGCAACGTCCGGCGGCTTCCATCGGGCCGGTACCAGATCCGGTACCCGGGGCCTGATGGCCGGATGCGGACGGGCGCCGAGACCTACGAGCGGCTGTCCTCGGCTAAGCGGGCGCTGACGCTGATCGAGGCGCAGCTGGTGACCGGGGAGTGGACCGACCCGGTAGGCGGCAAGATCAAGCTCCGGATCTACGCCGAACGGTGGATCGCTCACCACGCAGGACTGCGGCCCAGGACCAGGGAGCTGTACGCCTGGCTGCTCGCCGCGCACATCGTGCCCCATCTCGGGGCGATGCCGCTGGCCAGCATCACCCCCGACACGGTGCGGGAGTGGCGTGCCACCTTGCTCGGCGCGGGCGTATCGCAGACAGCCACCGCCAAGGCCTACCGGCTGCTCCGCGCCATTCTCATGACCGCGGCCGAGGATCGCATCATCGCGCGCAACCCGTGCCGGATCCGCGGCGGCGGCGACGAGAAGCCACCCGAACGGGCGGTGCTCACCATCGCCCAGGTCCTCGACCTGGCCGACCAGCTGGCGGCCCGCCGGTACCGGGCGCTGGTCCTGCTGGCCACCTTCGCGAGCCTGCGCTGGGGCGAGGTGATCGCGCTGCGCCGATGCGATCTGGACCTGGCGGCCCGCACGGTCAGCATCCGCCGCCAGTACGTGGAAACCAACGGCCACCTCACGATCTCCCCGCCCAAGTCCCGCGCCGGTATCCGGACGGTCGCTTTTCCGGCAACGCTCGTGCCCGAGCTGCGCGAGCACCTCGACGCCTACGCCGGGCCCGACAGCACCGCACTCGTGTTCACTGGCCAGCGCGGCGGCGTGCTGCGGCGCGGCAACTTCCGCAAGGCTTCCGGCTGGTCTAACGCCGCGTCTGCGATCGGGATGCCGGGGCTGCACTTCCACGATCTGCGGCACACCGGCAACACGCTAGCGGCGCAGGCCGGGGTGAGCCTGGCCGACCTGAAGGCGCGGATGGGCCACGACAGCGTGCGGGCCGCGATGATCTACCAGCACGCAGCGGCCGAGGCCGATCAGAAGATCGCTAACACGCTCGACCAGCGGATGGGAGAGGCTCGCGACGATGCCCGCGACCAAAGCTAATGGCACGCTAATGGCACGCAGGGGTCTTAGCGATGATCACCGTCTGACGTTTTCGCAGGTGGAGCTAGGGGGACTCGAACCCCCGACCCCCTGCTTGCAAAGCAGGTGCTCTTCCAGCTGAGCTATAGCCCCGAGTTGCGGCGCTCTAAGGGTACCTGCGGCCTCGCGCGGCAGCGGACGCGGCGGACGAGGCGGCGGGACTGGATGGCGGCGCCGCGGCCCTGCTGGATGCAGCAGCAGTGGGGGAGGAATCACGGGCTGCGGTCCCCGTGTCCTCAGCTGTGCTTCTGCCGAGAAGCAGGTCCGGGAGCTGGGTTAGCCCGTCGATCAAATGCGTGGCACCAGCGCTGCGCAGCCGATCGCTGGTGTGCCCGCCGGTGAGCACCCCAGCCACGACGGCGGCCCCGGCCCGCTTGCCACACTCGACCTCGCTGGCGGTGCTAGCCGCGAACGCCGCGGCCCGGACATCCTCGACGCCCAGCCGGAGCATGGCGGTGAGCATCAAGTCCGGCCAGGGGCAGCCGCGTGGCACGTCGTCCGGGCAGAGCGTCAGATCGATCAGCCGCCACCACCCGAGCGTGTCCAGCACAAGGCTGAGCAGGCGACGGGAGAGGCTGCTGATCAGGCATACCCGCACGCCGGAATCGGACAGCTGGGTGATCGTTTCCTCCGCGCCCGGGACCGGCGATATCCCGGTACGGTCCATGGCAGTGCGGAACGAGCGCTCGAACGAGAGCGCCGCCGCCTCAGCCCGGCCGTCCCCGTCGGGGAACAGGCCCCGGAACACATCGACGGCCGACTGCCCCTGGGCCTGGTGCACGCCGACCATGTGATGGGCATAGGCGGCTGTGCCCGGCACGATACCTTGCGTCGCGCACGCCTCGGCGAACGCCCGCTCCAGCATGCCGTGATCATCCGCGGTGGTCCCGAGCAAGCCGCAGCAAACCAGCGTGACCGGCAGCGTGCCGCTCACCCGATCACGCCCGTTACGTTTAGTAGCGATCGCTTCGGCGTCAGTCGTCGCTCGTTGTGGCTTCCGTCCACAAGTCGAGTTCGGCGCGATCAGCCTGAACCTTCCGCCAGACAGCAAAGATGCCGAGCCCGGCCAAGGCGAGCAGTAGCAGCTTCTTCACGGTGCGTAACCTTCCACCTCGCCTGCGAGCCTGAATCAGGCTCTGTGAACTCCATGCAGCCTAGCAAGGGCCACGTCACCGGGGCCGGGCAACGCGAGTCTCGTCCCAGACGGGGCCATCCGACTCGTAGACGTTGCCGTCGGCACCGAAAACCAGGAACCGGTCGAACGACCGCGCGAACCAGCGGTCGTGCGTGACCGCCAGCACGGTGCCCTGGAACGACTCCAGGCCCGCCTGCAGCGCCTCCGCGCTGGCCAGGTCTAGATTGTCGGTCGGCTCGTCCAGCAGCAGGAGCGTCGAACCCGCGAGCTCCAGAAGCAGGATCTGGAGCCGCGCCTGCTGTCCTCCGGACAGGGTGCTGAACGCCTGGCGCGCGCAGTATTGCAGTTCGTAACGTGCGAGCGCCGCCATCGCCTCGTTGCGCAACATTGCGTGCTCGGTCATGAGGATCTCTTCCGGCCAGCGGCCGGCCAGGTCGGGGCGTGCGTGGGTCTGCACGAACAGGCCGGGAGTGACCCGGGCTCCCAGCCGGGCCGAGCCCGTGTGCGGCACGTTGCCGCCACCCAGGAGCCGCAGGAAGAACGACTTGCCGGAGCCGTTGGAACCAAGCACGGCAACCCGCTCGCCGTACCAGACTTCCAGGTCGAAGGGCCGCATGAGGCCCGTGAGTTCCAGGTTCTCGCAGATCACCGCTCGTTTGCCAGTCCTGCCGCCGCGCAGGCGCATCCGGACATTCTGGTCACGCGGCGGCTGCTCGGGCGGCCCAGCCTCCTCGAACTTGCGCAGGCGGGTCTCCGCCGCGTGCAGCCGGGAAGCCATGGCGTCGTTGTAGGACGCCTTCTGGCGGTACATCCGCACAAGTTGCTTGAGCTTCTCGTGTTCCTCGTCCCACCGGCGCCGCAGCTCGTCCAGCCGCTCGATCCGGTCCCGGCGTGCCTGGGCGTAGGTCGCGAACCCGCCCCCGTGCACCCATATGTTGCCGTCCTCAACGGTGACGATGCGCTCGGCGCAGTTCGCGAGCAGTTCCCGGTCGTGGCTTACCAGCAGCACCGTCTTGGGTGTGGTCGCGAGCTGCTGCTCAAGCCATCGCTTGCCCGGGACGTCCAGGTAGTTGTCGGGCTCGTCGAGCAGCAGGACCTCGGCCGGGCCCCGCAGCAGCGCCTCAAGCACCAGCCGCTTCTGCTCGCCCCCCGACAGGGTGCCGACCTCACGCCAGCGGCAGCGCTCGTACCCCACGCCGAGCGCGGCAATGCAGCAGGCGTCCCACGTGACCTCGGCGTCATAGCCTCCCGCGTCGCCCCACTCAGCCAGCGCCGCCGCGTACCGCATCTGGGTGGGCTCGTCGTCGCGCTCCATCATCGCCAATTCGGCGGCGTCCAGCCGGGCGGCGGCGGCCTGCACCCGGGGCGGCGCGACCGAGAGCAGCAGGTCGCGGACTGGGGAGTCGCCGGTGACGCGGCCGGTGTCCAGCTCGCCGGACGGCTCGCCCGCCAAGTCCGCCACCGCAACCCCGTCGGCGCGACCTGCGCCTGGTTCAGGGGAGGCAGCTCCCTGGACGCTCCCGGCGCCCACTTCCGGGGAGACGGCTCCCTGGATGCTCCCGGCGCCTGGTTCCGGGGACGCGGCACCTTGAATGCCCCCGGTGCTCTGCTGGCCGACGGGGACGGCTTCCGCAACCCGTCCAGCGCTCTGCGTGCCAGGGCGGGTGACCCCACGGATCCCCCCGACGAACTGCCTCATCACGCCGAGGCCGCCGCTGCCGGTGACCGTTCCCGATTGCGGAGCCAGGTCCCCGGCGATGAGCCGGATCAGCGTGGTCTTCCCCGCGCCGTTCGGGCCGACCAGGGCCGCCGTCGTCCCCTCCCCGATCCGGAACGACACGTCGTCGAGCAGCACCTGCCCGTTGGGCAGGATGTGGCCGAGGTGTGCCACGTCGATGTGACCCACGCTGGCCCCTTCCCCCGTTACGCATCATGCGGCTGCCGGGCAGACAGTAACCCGGCCCGTCCGCAGACGCTAATGCATTTCCGGCCACCAGCCACAGACCGGCCGAGCCGATCCGCAGCGGCAGACCGGCCGGCCGAACGTGATCACGACTCCAAACAGCGACTCAGGGCGGCGCCTGCTACCCCGGCGGCGCAGCACGTCCGGCGCGCATCCGGTCGAAGGCGGGGGCGCGGCGCGGGCCCGGGTGGGCCAGGGCGGCGGTGAGGTCATCGAGGGCGTGCAGGGTGTGCGCGCTCACCACCGCGTCGCAGTACGGCCAGGCCGCCGCCATCCCGCCGGCCAGCGGGCGGTATTCGGGATTCTGCGTGCGGGGGTTCACCCACACGATCCTGTGCGCCACCCGTGACAGGCGCTCCATCTCACGGCCCAGGATCTCCGGGTCACCGGTGTCCCAGCCGTCGGAGATGATGACGACGACCGCGCCGCGGGCCATGCCCCGCCGTCCGTAACTGTTGTTGAACTCCTTGATCGACTCCCCGATCTTGGTTCCGCCCAGCCAGTCCGGTGCGACCTGCCCGGCCTGCTGGAGCGCGAGGGCGGGCCGGGCGTGGGTCAGGGTGCCGGTGAGCCGGGTGAGCCGGGTCGCGAACGTGAAGACCTCGGCCTCGGCACCGCCCGCCGCGCAGTACAGCAACTGCAACATGGCCCGCGCGTACGGCTCCATCGACCCGGAGATGTCACAAAGCACCACCAGCCGGCGTGGCTCCATCAACGGCGCCCGCCGGGCCAGCCTGATCGGGTGGCCTCCCGTGCGCCGGGCGTGGCGCAACGTCGCCCGCAGGTCGGTGCGCCCGCCGTGGGCGGTGGGCTGGGGGCGGCGGGACCGGCGCAGCGGCACCGCGAGGGTGAGCTTGCGCATGAGCCCGGACAGCATCAGCAACTCGGCGGGCGTGAGTTCGGCGAAGTCCTTGCCCGCGAGCCGCTCCGCCGCGCTGGCGAAAACGGCGCGGGGCACCGGGGTTTCGTCGTCCGGACCGGGCGCCCCATCCTCGCCGTCATCTTCGGCCAGCTCATCGGTGGGCTGCGGCTCCGGCAGGCGCTCCTGGACCACGTGTGTGCGGGCGGCCTGGGCCGCCTGGGCCAAAATGTCGGCCGGCGGCGACGGGGACCGGACAGGCGTGCCGGGCAGGTCACGAGCAGGCTGGCCCGGCGGGGGCGCCTGGTCACCCACCCCGCCGAACATCGCGCCGAACACCCGGTCCAGGGCCTCGATGTGCGCCTGGCTGGAGATCAGGGTGGCGAGCGCACACAGATAGAGGCCGCGGCCGGTGGCCGGGCGGGCCACCGTGACCGCCCGCGCGAACCGCTCACACCGGCCCGGATCGGCCGGCACCCCGGCCGCGCGCAGGGCCGCGCCGAACTGGGCCGCGGTCAGGGCCAGATCGTCACTCATCACCGTCAGCCAGCCCGCCGAAACCGGCTGCGCGGGCCGTCTGCAGATCCTCGGAGTACTTCAGCACCGCCCCCGCGGTCCGTTCCGCCGACGCGCCATCCAGGCCGTCGGTGCCCAGCACCTGCAGGGCCTGGGCCCAGCTGATGGCCTCGGCCACCCCGGGCGGCTTGGCGAGGTCCAGGTCGCGCAGCCGCGCCACCCCGCGGGCCACCTGCCCGGCGAGGATCTCGCCGGAGGCGGGCACCCGGCGCCGGATGATGGCCGCCACCCGCTGCTCGTCCGGATAGTCGATCCAGTGATACAGGCAGCGCCGTTTCAGCGCGTCATGCAGATCCCGGGTCCGGTTGGAGGTCAGCACCACCACCGGGGGGAACTGGGCGCGGCGGGTCCCCAGTTCCGGGATGGTCACCGCCGCCTCCGCGAGCATCTCGAACAGGAAGGCCTCGAACTCGTCGTCGCCCCGGTCCACCTCGTCGATCAGCAGCACCGCCGGGAGCGGGCCGGGATGGTCGAGCGCGGCCAACAGCGGCCGGGCGAGCAGGTATTCCTCGCTGAACAGGTCGGCGTCCCGCAGCGTCTCGCCCCGCGCCTCCGCCAGCCGGATCGCCAACAGCTGGCGCGGGTAGTTCCACTCGTAAAGCGCCTCCGATGAGGTCAGGCCCTCGTAGCACTGGAGCCGCAGCAACGGCGTGCCCAGCGCGTCGGACAGCGCCTTGCCCGCCTCGGTCTTGCCCACTCCCGGCTCGCCTTCCAGCAGGATGGGCTGCCCCATCCGCGAGGCAAGGAAGAGCGCCGTCCCGAGCGCTTCGTCCGCCAGGTACCCGGTGCCGTCGAGCGCGCCCAGCAGTGACGCCACGTCCGGAATCCGTTCCGCGAGATCACTCATCCGTGGCGCACCAGCTGACATATCCGCATGTGCCTATCATGCTGCACGCGGCCGCGTGCTTTATTCACACAGGTCGCCGCCTTCTTGGTTCATGCCAAACGCCCTTGATTCATGCCAAACGGCGCTGCGTGCCCGACGCCGTGCCCCGCCGGGCTCATGTGACGGCCAAATCGGTCCGCAGCCGGCGTCCCTGGATGGCCGACCACACGTTCGCCGGAGTGAGCGGCATGTCCGCGTGCCGGACCCCGAACGGCGCGAGCGCGTCCATCACCGAGTTCACGATGGCCGGCGGGGAGCCGACTGTGGCGGACTCGCCGATCCCTTTGGCGCCGATCGGGTGGTGCGGCGAGGGGGTGATGGTCTGGCCCAGCTCCCAGGACGGGCACTCCACCGACGTCGGCAGCAGGTAGTCCATGAACGAGCCACCGAGGCAGTTGCCGTCCGCGTCGAACGCGATGACCTGCATCAGGGCCATGCCGACCCCGTCCGCCAGGCCGCGGTGCACCTGCCCCTCGACGATCATCGGGTTGATCTGCACCCCGCAGTCGTCCACGGCGATGAACCGGCGGACCGATACCTGGCCCGTGCCCGCGTCCACGTCGGTGACGCAGATGTACGCGCCGAACGGGAAGGTGAGGTTCGGCGGGTTGTAGACGACCTCGGCGTCCAGGTGGCCCTCCACCCCGGCGGGCAGCTCCAGGCTCGAGTGGGCGGCCATGGCGATCTCGGCGATGCCCTTGGCCTTGTCCGGGTCGCCGCGGACCCGCCACTTGCCATCCGCCCACTCCAGGTCGGCCGGTGACGCCTCGAGCATGGCTGCGGCGACGATCCGGGCCCGCTCCCGGACCTTGCGGGCGGCCATGGCGGCCGCCGCCCCGGAGACCGGCGTGGAGCGGGACCCGTAGGTTCCCAGGCCGAACGGGGTCCGGTCGGTGTCGCCGTGCACCACGTCGACGTCGTCCGGGGAGATGCCGAGCTCGTTGGCGACGATCTGGGCGAACGTGGTCTCGTGGCCCTGCCCCTGCGTCTGGCAGGAGACACCCAGCACGGCCGTGCCGGTCGGATGGACCCGGAGGCTGGCACCGTCGGCCATGCCGAGCCCGAGGATGTCCATTTGCGCGCGTGGGCCCGCGCCGACCCCCTCGGTGAAGAAGCTGATCCCGATGCCCATGTACTCGCCACGTTCCCGCTTCGCGGCCTGCTCGCGCCGCAGCTCGCCGTAGCCGGCGATGTCCATCGCCAGCGCCAGGGCCCGCGGGTAGTCGCCGGAGTCGTACTGCCAGCCGGTCGGGCAGGTGTACGGGAACTGCTCCGGCCGCAGGAGGTTCCTCATCCGCAGCTCGGCCGGATCCATGCCGAGCTCGCGGGCCAGGATGTCCATCATCCGCTCGACCAGGTACACCGCCTCGGTGATGCGGAACGAGCAGGAGTAGGCGACGCCGCCGGGCGCCTTGTTCGTGTAGACGGCGGTCACCTCGCAGTGCGCGGCCTTCAGGTCGTATGAGCCGGTGAAGATGTGGAAGAACCCGGCAGGGAACTTGGCCGGCTGTGCTGTCGCGTTGAAGGCGCCGTGGTCGGCGAGCACCCTGGCCCGGAGCCCCAAGACCTTGCCGTCCGCGGTGGCGGCGATCTCCCCGTGCATGTGGTAGTCGCGGGCGAACGCGGTCGACATCAGATTCTCCGACCGGTCCTCGACCCACTTGACCGGCCGACCGGTCTTCATGGAGCCGGCGATGGCGCAGATGTAGCCGGGGTAGATGGGGGCCTTGTTCCCGAACCCGCCGCCGATGTCGGGCGAGACCACGCGGATCTTGTGCTCGGGAAGCCCGGCCACCAGCGCGTAGACCGTGCGGTGCGCGTGCGGCGCCTGGGACGTGGACCACAGCGTCAGCCTCCCGCTGACCGGGTCCGAGTCGGCCACCATGCCGCACGTCTCCAGCGGAGCCGGGTGAGAGCGCGGGTAGAGCATGTCCTGGCTGACCACGACGTCAGCGGCAGCGAAGACCGCGTCCGTGGCCGCCTTGTCGCCGGCCTCCCAGTCGAAGATGTGATTGCTGGTCTTGTCCGGCAGGTCGTCCCGGATGACCGGGGCGCCGGGCGCGAGCGCCCGCTGCGCGTCGGCCACCACCGGCAGCGGCTCGTACTCGACGTGGATCAGCTCCAGCGCATCGCGGGCCGAGTACCGGTCCTGGGCGACCACGAACGCGACCTCCTGGCCCTGGAACCGCACCTTGTCGGTGGCCAGGACCGACTGGGTGTCCTGGGAGATCGTGGGCATCCAGGCAAGGCCGAGCTCGGCCAGAGCCTGCCCGGTGATCACGGCCTCCACCCGCGGGTGGGCCTCCGCCGCGGTGGTGTCGACCGCGACGATCCTGGCGTGCGCCAGCGGGCTGCGCAGGATCGCCCCATGCAGCATCCCCGGCAGCTGGATGTCGTCCACGAAGGTGCCCCGGCCGCGGACGAACCGGGCATCCTCTTTGCGCGGGACACGCCCGTAGGCCCCGTTCTGCTCCGGCGTCGCGCTCATTGAGATCCCTCGGGCGCCAAACGATGGCCGCCGTGGCCGTCGCCCCCCTGCTGCTGCGCTGCCCAGCGCACCGCACGCACGATGTTCTCGTAGCCCGTGCACCGGCAGACCTGGCCGGACAGCGCCTCACGGATCTCGTCCGGCGAGGGGTCCGGGTTGTGGTCGAGCAGCCAGCGGGCGGTCAGCATCATGCCCGGCGTGCAGAACCCGCACTGGAGCCCATGGCACCGTGCGAATCCTTCCTGCACCGGGTCAAGGCGCCCGCCGCGTTCCAGGCCTTCTACCGTGAGCACCCGGTGGCCGTCGGCCATGGCCGTCAGTACCGTGCACGACTTCACCGGCGTCTCGTCCAGCCAGACCACGCAGGCGCCGCAATTGGAGGTGTCACAGCCCCAGTGCGAGCCGGTGAGCCCGAGCTCGTCGCGCAGGAAGTGGATCAGCAGCAGCCGCGGCTCGACGTCTCCGGTGAACGCGGAACCGTTCACGGTCACGGTGATCCGCACGTCAGCCGCCCCGGGCCCGGCGCAATGCCATGCGCAGTGCGCGCGCGGTGAGCTCGCAGGCCAGGTGCCGCTTGTAATCCGCGGGGCCCCGCTGATCGGAGGCCGGGCGGCAGTGCTCAGCGGCGATCTCACCGGCCCGGGCGAAGCTCTCCTCGGTGGCGGGCGTCCCCCGCAGGTACTCCTCGGCCTCCGGCGCGGCGAACTGGCGCGCGCCGACCGCGGTGAGTCCGATCCCGGCATCGGCGACCACCTCGCCGTCCAGCCAGATCGCGGTCCCGGCCGCACCCACCGGCCAGTCACCGACCCGGCGGCCCACCTTCGCATACGCACTGCCGCCACCGGGCCGGACCGGGATCCGGATCTCGGTGAGCATCTCCCCGGCCGCGATCACGGTCTCGTAGGGCCCGGTGTGGAACTCCCGGGCCGACACCGTCCTGTTGCCGTCCGGACCGCAGATCACCATGCTGGCTTTCAGCGCCGCGAACGCCGCCGACAGATCCTCGGACGGGTCGGCCTGGCAGAGCGAGCCGCCGACCGTCCCCCAGTTGCGCACGACCGGATCGGCGATCACCTTCTCCGCGTCGTGGAGGACCGGGAAGTGCTCGCCCGCGGCCGCCGAGTCGAGCAGCTGCGCGTGCCTGGTCAGCGTCCCGATCCGCAGCTCGCCGCCGGTCATCTCGATGTAGGAGAGCTCGCTGAGCCCGTTGATGTCGATCAGCGTTTCCGGCTGCGCGAGCCGCAGCTTCATCATCGGGATCAGGCTGTGCCCACCGGCCAGGATCCGTGCCTCCGGGCCGTACCTGGCGAGCAGGCTGAGCGCGTGCGCGACGCTGGATGCCCTCTCGTACTCGACGTGCGCCGGCACCTGCATGCGCCTCTCCTTCCGATTACGGCTCGCGTGAGCAGTCTACGAGGGCAAACGCCGGTGGCCCGCGCGGTGATAATGGGATGGTCATGACGCTCACGCAGCTGAACGCGTTTGTGCTGGTTGCCCGGCTCGGTTCGGTGACCGCCGCCGCGAACGCGCTCGGCGTCAGCGAGCCAGCGGTGTCCCAGGCCCTGTCGGCTCTGCGCCAGCACCTCGGAGACCAGTTGCTGACCCGCGGCCCGGCCGGGATGACGCTGACCGCCGGCGGCTCCCGCCTGCTCGCCTCCGCCTCGCAGATCGTCGTGCTCGGCGCCGAGGCGCACGCGGCGGTCCGCGCCGCGCAGGGCGCGCCGGAGCAACTGCGGGTGGTCGCCACCTCAACCGTCGCGGAGTTCGTGATCGGCCCGCTGATGGAGGCGTTCACCCGGCGGTACCCGGGCTCCGTCGAGGTGTCGGTCGGCGTGGCGGTGACCAAGGAGATGGGAGTGCTGGTCGCCAACCGGCTGGCCGACGTCGCGATCAGCCCCAGCGTGCCCGACGACCCGGCGCTGGCAGTGGTGACCGAGCCGATCTTCCGGTACCGCGTGGTGGTGGTGACCGCCAGGCAGTCCAGCCTCCGGGGCAACCCGCGTCAGTGGCGCTGGCTGGTGGACCCGTCCGGCACCGACCCCGGCACCGCCGCCGGGCAGCTGCTGGACAGACTGGGGATTCCTGAGAACAAGATCAGGGTGTTCCCCAACCAGACCGCCGCCCAGGCGGCGGCGGCCGACGGCGGGGGCGTGGCACCGGCGGTCGAGCACCTGGTCGCCCAGCAGCTGCGCCGGGGCGAGCTCTCCCTGGTGGACGCGCCCGGCGTGCCGATGGATGCCCGCTGGCACATCGCCACGCTGGAGCGCCAGCAGCGCAGCGCCTCGGTCAGCGCGCTCCGGCGCTTCCTGGGCACGCCGGAGGCCATGCATCTCATGCGCTCACCGGGCGCGGGCGTGCCGCCGTCCCGGTTCCGGCCACCTGTATACGTAACGATCTGGAGCTGACCCGCCGATCCCCGGCCCGTGCACGCCGGGAGCCCCGGGAAGCCCTGGAGAGCCCGGAGCCGCTCCCGCACTGCCGGGCCGCCCAGGAAGCCCTGGTGACGGGCCACTTAAGCAAGAGCTTATTCGAGAGTTGCGGGGCTGGCCTGGCGAGGCGATCATGTGAGGATAGCGAGGTGACGGCGCGCTGTCGCCGTCCGACAGCGGGAGCGGTGCCATGCGGATCGAATCCAGCGGTCACAGCCAGGGCAACCCGCGTCTGTACGAACTGATCGAGAACGCGCCGAAAACCGGGAAGAGCCCGACCGTCTGGGCCTGGCCCGAGCTGATCGACTATCTCAAGATCGCCGGTCAGCCGGTGCCGGGACCTTGGCCGCCGCACCAGGAGCCGCGCCCGGACCCCGATTATGAGTCCCTTCCGGTGGCCGTGGCCGACCCGGAGGCACGGCGGGAGGCGGCCGACGCGGAGGCTCAGCGAGAGCGGGAATCATCCTGAAATCACACAGCCCGGGCCGGCACCGGCCCCGGCAACCACTGACCCAGGTCGGCGCCGACCCTGAGGGGCGCTGGCTGGATGCGAACGCTGACCCGGAAAACACTGACCGGAGCAGCACTGGTCCGGGCCGACACTAAGCCGGAAGCACCGGCCGCCGGACAACGTCCAGACACGGACATCGGAGGATCGTATGTATCCGTCTCGGTTCCGCTACGAGGCACCGCGTTCGCTCGGCGAGGCGATCGGCCTGCTGCGCGAGGGCGGGGACGAGGCGAAGGTGCTGGCCGGCGGCCAGAGCCTGGTACCGCTGATGAAGCTGCGCTTCGCGTCGCCGGAACTGATCGTCGACATCAACAACATCGGCGGTCTCGATTACCACCGCGCGGACGCGGACGGCACGCTCCGCATCGGCGCGCTCTGCCGCCACGCCGATCTGGAGCGCTCGGACCTGCTCAAGAGCACCCAGCCGACCATGGCCGCGGCCGCGCCGCTCATCGCCGACCCGCTCGTGCGCAACCGGGGCACGCTGGTCGGCTCGCTCTGCCACGCCGACCCGCAGGGCGACTGGGCCTCGGTCGTCACGGCGCTCGGCGGCTCGGTGATAGCGCAGGGACCGAACGGCAGCCGCGCCATCGCGATGGCGGACTTCGTCACCGGGCCGTTCGAGAACACGCTGGAGCCGGACGAGATCGCGGTGGAGGCCGTGATCCCGCCGGCGCAGGGAACGCGCGCGGGCGGCTATCTCAAGCTGGAGCGCCGGGTCGGTGACTTCGCCACCGTCGGCGTGGCGGTGGCACTCGAGACCTCCGGCGGGACGGTGCGGCGGGCGGGAATCGCGCTGACCGGGGTCGGCGGATCCACCGTCGCCGCGACGGCGGCGGCCGAGGCCCTGGCCGGCAACGCCCTGACCGCCGAGACCATCGAGCAGGCGGCCGACCTCGCCGCGCAGGCGGCCAACCCCAGGACCGATCACCGCGGCAGCGCGGAGTACAAGCGGCACATGGTGCGCACGTTCGTGATGCGGCTGCTGAGCCGCAACGGCGACCGCGCGGAAAGGGCGGCCTGACATGACGACCGTTTACGACGACCTCGGCGATCAGGCTGCCAGCGACGTGCCCATGCGCCGGATCAGGTTCACGATCAACGGCGTCCGGAAGGGGGCCGAGGTGGAGCCCCGGCTGCTGCTCTCCCACCTGATCCGCCAGGGGCTCGGGCTGACCGGCACCCACATGGGCTGCGACACGACGAACTGCGGCGCGTGCACGGTGCTCGTGGACGGGAGGGCCATCAAATCCTGCACCATGCTCGCGGTGCAGGCCGACGGGCACGAGATCACCACCGTCGAGGGCCTGGCGACAGCCAGCGAGCTGCACCCCCTGCAGGAGGGCTTCAAGCAGGAGCACGGGCTGCAGTGCGGCTTCTGCACCCCGGGCATGATGCTGGCCGCCAAAGCCCTCCTCGCTGCCAATCCCGACCCGACCGAGGAAGACGTGCGCTGGGCGCTGTCCGGCAACCTCTGCCGCTGCACCGGCTACCAGAACATCGTGAAGTCGGTGCTGTGGGCCGCGGCCAAGCTCCGGTCCGAGCAGGCTGGCGATCAACCAGAGCCCGAGCCGGCCGGCGAGCCAGCACAGGAGGCATGACGTGACCGCACTGGACGAAATCAAGATCGGCGGGCTGGGCGCCAGCCGCCGGCGGGTCGAGGACAACCGCTTCATCCGTGGCAAGGGCAACTACACCGATGACATCGTTCTGCCCGGCATGCTGCACATGGAGATCCTGCGCAGCCCGCTGGCGCACGCCCGGATCGTCTCGATCGACACCAGCCGGGCGTGGCAGATCCCCGGCGTGCATCTGGTGCTCACCGGCGAGATGATGGCCACCCGCAACCTGGCGTGGATGCCGACCCTGTCGTATGACACCCAGGCGGTGCTGGCCATCGACAAGGTGCGGTTCCAGGGCCAGGAGGTCGCCTGCGTGATCGCGGACGACCCCTACATCGCCAAGGACGCGTGCGAGGCGATCGACGTCGAGTACGAGCCACTGCCGGCGATCGTCAGTCCGGAGCAGGCGCTCGCCGATGGTGCGCCGGTCATCCGCGACGACAAGGAGGGCCAGGACAGCAACGTCATCTTCAACTGGGAGGTCGGCGACGCGGCGGGAACCGAGCGGGCGTTCGCCCAGGCGGACAAGGTCTCCAAGCTGCGGCTGCACTACCCGCGGTCACACCCGTCGCCGATCGAGTGCTGCGGGTCGATCGCGGACTTCAACCGGGCCACCTCCAAGCTCACCGTGTACATGACGACGCAGGCGCCGCACATCATCCGGGCCGCGGTCGCGCTGGTAGCCGAGCTGCCCGAGCACATGATCCGGATCATCTCGCCCGACATCGGCGGCGGCTTCGGCAACAAGGTGCCGGTCTACCCCGGGTACGTCTGCTCGATCCTGGCCTCCATCTTGCTGGAGCGGCCCGTCAAGTGGATCGAGGACAAGACCGGCAACCTGATCTCTACCGGGTTCGCGCGGGACATCTACCTCGACGGCGAGCTGGCGCTGCGCAACGACGGCAAGATCCTCGGCGTTCGCATGCACGTCGACTCCGACCACGGCGCGTTCTTCTCCGATGCCCAGCCGAGCAAGTTCAAGATCGGGCTGCTGCACTCCGCGTTCGCCTGTTACGACATCCCGGCCGGCCATATCACCGCCCGCGGGACCTACACCAACAAGGCCCCCGGCGGGGTCGCCTACCGGTGCTCGTTCCGGGTCACCGAGGCGATGTTCTTCCAGGAGCGGATGATCCAGGCCGCGGCCTACGACCTCGGCATGGACCAGGCCGAGTTCCGTCGCGTCAACCTGGTCAAGGACGACCAGTTCCCGTTCCGGACCCCGTTCGGCTTCCTGACCGACTCGGGTCAGTACGCCAAGTGCCTGGACGTGGGGCTGAAGGCGGTCGGCTACGAGGACTTCCGGCGGCAGCAGGCCGAGGCGAAGGCGAGGGGCAGGCTTCTGGGCCTGGGCATCTCGGCCATGACCGAGCCGCTCGGCGCCGGGAACAGCCGCGAGTACGACATCCTCGGCATCAAGATGTTCGACTCGGCCGAGCTCAAGGTGCACATGACGGGCAAGGCGATCCTCCGGACCGGGGCGAAGACCCAGGGCCAGGGGCACGAGACGACCTGGGCGCAGATCGTCGCGCACGAGCTCGGCATCCCGGCCGAGGATGTGATCGTCGAGGAGGGGGACACCGACACCGCGCCGTTCGGCATGGGCACCTACGCCTCGCGCAGCACGCCGGTCGCCGGGGCGGCGGTGGCCATGGTGGCCCGCAAGATCCGGGCGAAGGCCCGCATGCTGGCCGCGCACCTGCTTGAGGTGTCCGAGGAGGACGTCGAGTGGGAGCTGGGCCGGTTCTATGTCCGCAGCGCCCCCGACCGGGGGGTGACCATCACCGAATGCGCGATGGCCGCCTACAGCAACATGCCCGACGGCATGGAGCCCGGCCTGGATAACACGGCCTACTACGACCCGCCGAACCTGACCTGGCCGTTCGCCGTGTACATCGTCACGGTCGAGGTGGACCCGGAGACCGGGGTCTGGGACGTGCTGAACATGGTCGCGGTCGACGACTGCGGCGTCCGGATCAACCCGATGATCGTCGAGGGTCAGATCATGGGTGGGCTGACCGAGGCGTACGCGATGGCCAACATGCAGTTCATCACGTTCGACGCCGAGGGCAACTGCGTGGGCTCGAACTACATGGACTACCTGCTGCCGACGGCGTGGGAGACCCCGGGATACGAGCTGCACAGCGAGGTGGTCACCCCGAGCCCGCACCACCCGATCGGCGCTAAGGGCGTCGGTGAGTGCGCGGCGGTCGGTGGCCCGGCGGCGTTTGTCAACGCTGTGATGGACGCGATCGCCGACACCGGGGTCCGCAACATCGACATGCCGCTGTTGCCCGACCGGGTGTGGGAGGCGATCACCAAGCGCCACGACGTCTCCGGCGCGCCGCCGGTCCGCGCGGACGACTGATGGGAAGCAGCGGCATGGACGGCTGGGGTGTCCTGGAGCGGGCCAGCGAGCTGGCCCGCCAGGGGCAGGCGTTCGCGCTGGCCACCGTGGTGTGGCGGCAGGGCCCGTCGTCGGGCCAGCTGGGCAGCCGCGCGATCATCACGGCCGGCGGTGAGGTACACGGGTGGATCGGCGGGGCCTGCGCGGAGCCCACGGTGATCCGCGAGGCCCGGCAGGTGATCGCCGAGGGCGAGCCGCGGCTGCTGCTCCTTGGCACCCCGGGCCAGTTCGGCGAGAGGGTCCCGGAGGGGATGACGGTCGTGCCCATCTCCTGCCAGAGCGAGGGCGCGCTCGAGGTCTTCATAGAGCCGGTGCAGCCGTCGCCGCGCCTGGTCATCGTCGGCCGCTCCCCGATGGCGCAGACGCTCGCCGCGCTCGCGGACGCGCTCGGCTGGCGCACCGCCGTGCTGGACGGCCCAGGCTTCACAGCCGCCGACGCGGATCCCGCCACGATGGTCGTGGTGGCCACCCAGGGCCATGGCGACGAGGACGCCATGGAGCAGGCGGTCCTCGCCCGGCCCGCCTACCTCGGCCTGGTCGCCTCGCACCGCCGGGGAGCGGTCGTCCTCGGTTACCTCGCTGACCGGGGACTGCCCAAGGACCAGCTCGACCGGGTCCACGTCCCGGCCGGGCTCGACCTCGGGCGGACCTCGCACCGGGAGATCGCGGTCGCGATCCTGGCCGAGCTGGTGCAGCTCCGTGCGGCGGGCGCGATCGACGTCGCCGCCAGCGGTGAGGCGGGCGCCGACGCCCAGGCCGATCCGGCCAAGCGGGCCGCGCCGGCCGAGGCCGTCGACCCGGTCTGCGGGATGACCGTGACGGCCGATGAGTCCAGCTACCCGCTGGAGCACGACGGCGTGACGTACTACTTCTGCCGGGCCGGCTGCCGCCGCGACTTCGAGGCCAACCCCGCCGCCTACGTGAAGAGAGGGACCCGATGCTGATCAGGAGGGATTTCGAGGTCGCCGCGCCGGTCGAGACGGTCTGGCAGTTCTTCGACGACATCCCCCAGGTGGCCGCCTGCCTGCCGGGTACCGAGCTGACGGGGGAACTCGGCGAGGACAAATACGAGGGGCGGGTGGCGGTCCGGATGGGCCCGGTCCGGCTCCAGTTCGGCGGGACGGCCGAGATCACCGAGCGCGACGAGGCCGCGAAGCGCGTCGTGATCCACGCGAGCGGCGCCGAGCTGAGGGGGCGGGGCCAGGCCAGCATGGTCGTCACGGCGACGCTGGCCGGGGCCGGCCGCGGCACCAAGGTCGGCGTCACCCAGGACCTGCAGCTCGCCGGGGCGGCCGCGCAGTACGGCCGGGGCATGATCTCCGACGTCACCGCCGTGCTCATGCGCGACTTCTCCGCCAAAATGGCCGCCCGGATCGACGCCGCAGAGCGCGGCGAAACCCCGGCGCAAGCCGCCACCGCCTCCCCGGCGGGAGGATTCACGCTCGGGCTGAGGGCCGCGATGCTCGCGCTCCAGCGGGTCTTCCGCCGCTTCTTCCTGCCCTACCGGACCAACCCCACCTGAGGAGAACTGGTCAGCCAAACCGAGAACAGGCCAACCGAGCTGAGGAGAACGAGCCATGGTCTTGTGGTGGATCGGCAACGCGATCCTGCTAGTGGTGATCCTTCCGGTCGTCATCTTCCTGCTCAACCGCGTGCTCGCCGCGCTGGAGCGGATCCGCGGTGCGACCGACGAGATCCTGGCCGGCGGGGTCGCCCTCGTTGGCGAGCTCGACGGCGTCCCGGCGGCGCTGGCCACGACCGACGACACGGTCAAGGAAGTGGCCAACGGTGCGGTCCGCTACGCGGGCTCGGTCGCGAAGCTTCTCGGCTGATCGGAAAGGAGAAACGGCCATGCCAGCAGCTGCCTGGGCGACATTGATCATCGCAGCGCTGATCATCGCGATTACCGCGGTCGGCCTGCTCAGGGTCATCTTCCATCTCCGCGCGATCCGCGCGACCCTCGTCGCGACCACCGGGGGAGTGCAGGCCGTCGCGCAGCTGACCAGCACGGTGCCGGAGCGGCTCACCTCGGTCAACGCAAGCCTGAAACCCGTTCGCGACTTCTGCGAAACGGTCTGAACCGCCAAAGGAGCCGTTCATGCATGTTCTCGCCGCTTATGGCTACGGGACCGGCACCACGGGCTGGGTGGTCGGCTACACGATCGGCATCGTGATCGTCGTGGTCGTCGTGGCGCTGGTCGTGCCGATCCTGGTGCTGGCGCGATCGATCGGCAACGAGGCGCCGAAGATCAACGCCGCGCTGACCGACGCTGTGCGCAACACCGCCCCGCTGGGCGCGCTGCGCACCACCATCGAGCACGCCACGATCATCATCGGCGGCCTGCAGCGCGGGCGCGCCAGGCTGGGAGGTTAGCGATGAACGCCGTGGCACTATCGTCAGCCGACCACACCCGGTGGCTGGTCGCCAACATCCTCGGCCTGGTCGTGGTGGTCGCCGTGGCGGCCCTGCTGACCCTGCTCATCTACCTCGTGAAGGTCATCGACCGCCGGGTCGTCCAGGTGCGGGACACGCTGAAGGCCGCGGCGGCGAACACCGCCGACACGGCGCTGATCCCGCAGGTCGCCGACGGGGTGGACGCAGTGCTCGCGGAGGGCCTCCAGCACCACCTGTTCCTCGGCCGCGTGCTCGGGAAGGTGAAGACATGACGGGCATGGTCGTTTTCACGGTCATCGACATCGTCCTGCTGATCGCCGGGCTCGCGTTCTACCTGTTCTGGGTCGGGTCGCTGCTGGGCAGGATCGCCACGAACCTGGAGGAGTGCGCGCAGACCGTGCGCGAGATCGTGGGCCACGCCAAGCTGATCGGGCCCGGGGTGGAGCACATCAACGCCACCGGCGGCGTCGTGGCGGGCGCGCTGCCGCTGCTATACGGGATGGCGGAGGAGATCGTCACCGGGGCTACCTACGCGCCCGCGGAGCCGGCGCCGCCCGAGCCGGCCCGCCCGGCGTCGGGCCGCCGCCGTTCCCGCCTGCTCGACGCGGTCGGGTTCGCCGAGCAGCAGTAACCCTTGCCCCGAACCGAAGGCGTGATGCCGCACGTCAGCGTTCATGATCTTGACCTCGGTGCCGCCACGTGTACACCAAGCCCTTGATCACGCCAGGGCCCGAAGGTCCGAGGAAGGCTGATTCATGGCCGCGAAAGGCGTGATCATGGGATCACTATCGTTCTTGCAGTAGCCATCCCATGATCACGAGCCTGGTGTAGTCAGAAGAACACCAGGGTCATGATCACGTGATTGCCGGCGGCCGGCACGGCGCCGCCGCCGCCGGGTGGCGGTGAGTCGGGGGCACCGCCGTTAAGCATCCTGGGGCTTGGCGCCCGAAGGCGGCGGCGAGCCTTGGTCGCCCGGGCCACGGCGGGCGAGTGGGCCGGTGTTGGGCGCCGAGGAGTACTCGCCGATCCACTCGTCCTTCCAGGACTGGCCGTACCGCTCCGTGTTGCAGCGCGGCTGGTAGATCGCGGCGAGTTCGCGGGTGATCTGCTCCCGGTGCCCGGGACCGCCGCCCGGGACCTCGTAGGTGCAGATGTAGACCCTCCACTTGGACCCGGCCCGGCGCACCCAGCAATGGGCGCGGGGATGCTGGAACGGGAACCGCTCGGCGGACAGGTCATCGGAGTGGCCGACGTAGATGACCGCGTACCGGTCGGGCCTGGTCTCCGGCTCGGGCTTGTAGCAGATTGCGTACACGGCTGGCCTGGCCGGCGGAGTCCACCCGCCCAGCAGCCGCGGGCCTTCGAACGGGTAGCCGGCCAGCGAGCCCAGCCGGATCATCCGCCGGTGTCCTCGTCGTCGGAGTCCTGGTCCTCGCTGACGGCCTCGACCCGCACGATCGGGTACACCGGGAGCCCGGCCTTGGCGACGGCCTGCGCGAACTCCCCGGTGGCCTTCTCGATCGCCTCGTCGCGGGTGGCGGCCTGGACGACAAGCTGGGCCCCGTAACGGTCGGTACCGATGCCGGTGGCGATGCCGGAACTGGTGGCGACGGCGTCAGCCAGCTCGACCACCTCCTCGCGGGAGAGCACGCGGTCCCCTTGCGTCTCGATCCCCACGCTCCATCGCACCGGGTACCTCCTAGCCCAGCTTCGGCAGCAGCGCCGCGAGTTCCTCCAGGCTGCTCAGGTCATGGCCGGACAGCACCAGGTCGACGTGCTCGGCGGCGACCATCATCCCCAGCGTGCTCGGCCGGAAATCCGGGTTGTCGCCCCGGTGCGGGTTCATCCACACCAGCCGGTGGCACAGCCGGGAAAGCCGTTCCATCGCCGCGGCCAGGACGGCCGGGTCGCCCCGGTCGAGGCCGTCGGAGCAGATGACCACGATGCCGCCGCGGGCGAGGCCCCGGCGACCATGGTCCCGGACGAAGGTGTCCAGGGACGCGCCGATCCTGGTCCCGCCCTCCCAGTCGCATACCGTCCTGGCGGCCTCGGCGAGCGCCTGGTCCGGGCTGCGGTTCGCCAGTTCGCCGGTGATCCGGGTGAGCCGGGTGCCGAAGCAGAACACCTCGACCTTGGCGGCGGCGCGTTTCGCGGTGTGCGCGAACTGAAGCAGGCTGCGGGAGTAGTCGGCCATCGAGCCGGAGATGTCGAGGATGAGAATGAGCGGGCGGAGCCGCACCTTGCGCTGCCGCCAGAACAGCTCCGCCGGCTCGCCGCCGACGCGCAGCGACGCGCGGACGGTGCGGCGCAGGTCGGGGACGCGGCCCGCGTTCCCCGCGACGGTTCGCCTGCTGCGCCGCCGCGGCGGCGTCAGCCGGATCCGGGCCATGATCCGCCGCAGCGCGGCCAGCTCCTCGGGAGTGCAGGCCGCGAACGACTTGTGCCTGAGCGTGTCCACGTCGGAGGCCATCAGGCCGAGCACGGTCTGCTCCTCGTTGCCTTCGGCGGCTGGATCGGTGGCCGGGACCTCCAGCACCGCCTGGGTTTCGGTCCCGGCGTGGGCCCGGAGCGTGAGCACCTCCCTGACCGGGTCGGCGGCGTCGAGAAAGAAGCTGCGGAACACCTCGTCGTAGATCCCGATCTGCTCATGCCGGGTGACCAGCGTGCTCCGGCCCGCCCAGTACAGGTCCAGCAGGTCGGACAGGTCCAGCGAGGTCATCGCCGCACAGTAGGTCAGAACCTCCCCGGAGCCGACCGCGAGCCCGGCGGCGCGGAGCGCGCGCGCGAAGTCCACCAGCACCCCGACGAGGGGATCGCGGCGAGGGCCTGTTTCGCGGCCCTCCAGCCTACGCACCGGACGTGATCTCCTCCAGGTTGTCCCGCACCACGTCGAGGTCGTCGCGTTCCTTCACGACGGCGCCGAGGGTGTCCTGCGCCATCTGCGCGTCCAGGCCGGTCGCTTCCGCCCCGCCGAGCAGGCCCACCGTGCGTGCCCAGTCGATCGTCTCGGCGACGCCGGGCGGTTTGGCGAGATCGAGCTCACGCAGCCGGTTGACGGCGGCGACGACCTTGCGGGCCAGAGCCTCGGATACGCCCGGCTCCTTGATGAGGACGATCTCCACCTCACGGTCAGCGGGCGGGTAGCCGATCCAGTGGTAGAGACAGCGCCGCTTCAGCGCGTCATGCAGTTCGCGGGTGCGGTTGGAGGTGAGCACGACCAGCGGGGCACTGTCGGCCTTGACGGTGCCGATCTCGGGGATGCTGATCTGGAAGTCGGAGAGCACCTCAAGCAGGAACGCCTCGAACTCGTCGTCGGCGCGGTCGACCTCGTCGATCAGCAGCACCGACCGGTCGCCTGAGCGGACCGCTTCCAGCAGCGGCCGCTCCAGGAGGAACTTGGGACCGAACAGCTTGTCGACCGCCTCCTCCCCCAGCACCTGGTGCTCGGACAGGGCCCTGATCTGCAGCATCTGCCGGGTGTAGTCCCATTCGTACAGGGCCTGGTTGGTGTCGATCCCCTCGTAGCACTGCAGCCGGATCAGCTTGCGCCCGAAGACCGCGGCGAGCACCTTGGCGACCTCGGTCTTGCCAACTCCCACCTCGCCTTCCAGCAGGATCGGGCGCTGCAGGGACATCGCCACGAACAGCGCCGTGGCCAGGCCGCGGTCGGCCAGGTAGCCCCCCCGGCGCAGCAGGTCCGTCAGCTGGCCAACGTCTGCCGGCGGCCCGGGCGCAGGCTCGTTTCGCGGCGGCATCTGCATTATGGGCGGGGCTTCGCCGACCCGAGGATCAGGTCGGCGACGCTGCCGCCCTCGGGGTTCAGCTTGCCTTCGCGCTGGAGACGGTCCCGCCAGGCGGCGCGCAGGTTACCGTCGTCCTCGGCCATGTCATGGAAGCCGACGTTGGCCATCCGCTTGCAGGCCCTCCCGGCGCCGGTGGCCTCGTCGAGGTCCGCGGCGGTCTGACCGCGCGCGCTCCACACCCCGCGAAGCACGTCGAGCGCCTCATCCGGCTCGCGACTCATCTTCAGGCACCTCCGGCCGGGACAACTGTCCGAGGCTGACTGTAATTGGTGCTACCCAAGACGGCGACCGCCGATTAAGTGATCTCTTATCGGGGGCGTCGCCGCCACGGCCAGCGCTCTCCATGATACTGAGCCGGGTGGCCGGCCCGGCTTCGCCGATTCCCGCCTACGCTGCGCCGGTGCGCTCCCTGATCAGGTCGGCCAGCCCCGAAGGCCACACCACCTCCGCCGTTGAATCGAGCTCGGCCAGCGTCCACCAGCGCCAGGCGGCAATGCCGTCGGAGGCGTGCATCGCCTCGACACCGCGGATCACGCGGCAGGGCTGGTCCGTCCGCGCCAGGTAGAGGCGCTCACGCTGGCGTACCAGCTGCCCGCCGTAATCCATGTCGAAACTGCGCCGCTGTACCTCGCCGAGGAGAACCACGTCGCTCCACCCGGTCTCTTCTGCCAGCTCACGAGCAGCGGCTGCCTGATAGTCCTCGCCCGTATCCAGGCCTCCGCCGGGGGTGGACCAATGGCTGCCGTTGGGCGGGCCGTCGTCGTAGCGCATCAGCAGCACACGATCATCGGGATCCAGGAGGACCACCCTGGCGGCTCGGCGCACCGGGAGCCTGCCCATCACGGGCACAGCCTAGCTGGCACTGACTGGGCTATCGCGCCCGCGGGCTCAGCTGCGGCGGGTGAAGGACCGGGCGACGACCCGGCTGACCAGGACCTCGTGCGCCAGCTAAGATCACGAACGATTCAGCGAGACCTGCGCGGGAAAGATCCACGTGGGACGCACGGGCAGGGGAAGGATGTGATCCTCGATGACAGCGCCCACCCATGGCGAGGACACCGGCTCCGGCGCTGCGCCTCCGAGCCAGCCAGCTGGCGGCAAGCCGTCCCGGCGGGGGGTGAAGCGGACACGCATCGGTGGAGTGTGGGTGGCCGCCGCGCTTTTCGCTCTGATATTGCTTCTGCTTCTGATCTTCATCCTGGAGAATGGGCACAAGGTCGATATCGCCTACTTCGGCGCGCACGTCCAATCGCCATTGGGCGTCGCGCTGCTCTTCGCGGCGATCTTGGGCGTGCTGCTGGTGCTGATACCGACGGCCGCGCGAATCATGCAGCTGCGGATGGCGTCGCGCCGTCAATCCCATGCCGCCGCCAAAGACGCGGCCAGAACGCCGGCGACCACGGTCGAGAAGCCGTCATCGGAGGCAGCGGGCCAGCCCTGACAGCAGGCCGCTGTCCGCCGTCATCCATGCGGCGGATGCTCCTGCCTGGACCATGCCTCTACGATCAGGGTCCGCTTGCCACCACGAGCCCGGCGAAGGCGAACACGAACAGGATGATGAATCCGCCATAAAAGGTGAGGAAAGCAGCCCCGAGCGCCGGCGGCAGAATGATCATGCATGTGGCACACGCGACCGCCTTCTTGTTGATCGGCCTCCGGGCGGGTATCCGCGCAGGCATCGGCAGCGGGACTTCGATCGGCCGGGCGGGGATGTCGGCGGTGATGGCGGTCAGCTCCGCGTAGGTGCGCGACGCGAGTGCCTGGCCCGTTCGCATGCCGAGTTCGTCCATGGTCAGCCGGCCCTGCACGAACGCGTCCTTGAGGGTGTCGATCACCTGCTCGCGGTCGGCGTCCGATGCCCGGAGGTGGCCGCCGCCCCTCGCGCCCACTACCTTCCGGTCCCATGGACCTGTCGTCATCGGCGCCTCCCACCAGCACAATGCCAGGGAAAGCCTAACTCGGTTGCTTCCTGGCGGTCATCCTCGGACCTCCATCGCCGACTGGCTACCTCACTGCGTTGCGGTAACGATGCAGCGCCGCAGTTCCTCGATCGCCTCGGGGGTGCCCTCGACGGTTACGCCGCTCGGCTCGAGGGCGCCCTCCCGGTTCCACACCCAGCGCAGCACGGCGGTTGGCGGACGTGGCGGGCCAGGTCGGCGACGGTCCAGCCCGGACAGCTCGGCACGGCCGCTTCAGGTCGGTCGGCACGAGTGCCCGCAGGCGGGCGAAGTCGGTAGACTTCGTGAATGGGGGCGATTGCTGGTCAGCGTGTGAGTGGCTGGCCGTGATGCACCATCGATGACTGTCCTTGCGGGCACGAGTCTCTGCATCCGGGGTAAGCGGCACCCGTGGGTGGCGGCTGGAGCCGCCGACTGGGCCAGGCCCGGGCTTCATGGATGCAGCGGGCCGCCCGAGGCGTGACCATGATGCCAGTAGCGCCCTGCGGGGGCAGTACGCAAGAGCAGAGGAGTTGAGATCGTGGACGGTGCGACTGTATCTGTGGCGGTCGTTGCCAGCCGCACCGAGGCGGAACTGATCGTCGGCATGCTGCGCAGTCACGGCTTGAGAGCGGCCGTGGCGGCGGACGATGCCGGGGGACAGGAGCCGCAACTGCAATTGCAGGGTGTTCGCGTGCTGGTCGCCCCCTCCGATGAAGCCTCGGCCCGTGAGCTGATAGCCGCCGCCGATGACACCCCCTCGTAGGCCGGTCAACCGGCAGGCGGAAGCTGCCCGCCCCGCCTGGCCGATGGCAGGCGCGGGGATGCCTGACCGGCCGCGCCAGATGTTGGCCGCCGTGGTGGCTGTCTAGCGGAACGCGTGTCCAGCCAGTCGGTGAGGATCTGTACTAGAGCTCCCAGCAAAACGAGGAAGTAGACGTAGGTGGCCGTCCCGGCCAGCGCGATTCCCGCATGGGGATCATGATCCAGCCCGCTCTTGGGCAAGGCGAGCGCCACCGGCCACATGGCTGTATAAAGCACAGTTGCGGTTGCCACCGTGATCACGATGGCGGGCCGCAGAACGCGCCCCTCGCCCGGCGCCCGGGCGAGCTGAGGCGGCTGGGCTGCGGCCAGCCCGGCGGGCAGATCAGCGGTGACAGCGGCCAGCTCCTCATAGGTCCGCGCCGCGAACGTCTGGCCCACCCGCAGGTCGAACTCGTCCTGCTCCAGCCGCCCTTGCACGAACGCGACCTTGAGCACCCCGATCACATGCTCGCGGTCGGCGTGCGACGCCCGCATGCGGCCGTGGCCACCGGCGCCTGCTGTGATCTCCTCCCCCGGCCCTGACATCCCCGGCGCCTCCCCCTACGACCGTGGCGTATGGAAAGCGTACCCGCATCGCCCCGGGAACGACCTGCCCGCCCGGTCGGCTCACCCGCGTCCGGGTCCGCTGCGTCCACGCAGTTCACAAGCCGTCCAGCTCCAGGCGGCGCTGGCGCAGGCCCTGCCATTGGCGAGTGATCCGCGGCAGGCGGCCGATTGACAGCGACGGCCTCGGTCGAAACGCTGCCCCTACATGGCCGTGAAACCACCGTCGAGGATCAGGGTGGTGCCAACGGCGAAGCGGGCCTCGTCCGAGCTCAGGTAGCGCACCGCGGCGCACAGCTCCGTTGCGCTGAGCAGCCGTCCGATGGGGATGGCCGACAGAACCTGTTCTTGGGGCAACCCGGTCGAGGCGAGGAAGCGCTGGAACATGCCGTTGTCGACCTCGGCGGCGAGGAAGGCGAGGGCATTGATACTGATCCCTTCCTTCGCGACCTCGATGGCGGCCGTCTTGGTCAGAGCGTCAACACCCCCTTTGGTCGCGGCGTAGAGACCGTTCAACGGCACCGCGGTCAGGTCGCTGGTCACCGACGACATGTTGACGATCGCTCCGCCGCCCGAGGCCCTCATGGCGCGGATCTCATGCTTCATACAGGCGCGCACGCCTTCCAGGTTGGCGGCGAACACCGTGGCGAAGTCGGCGCTGTCGCTGTCGGCGATGGCGACCGGAACCTCGGTGCCGGCGTTGTTGACAGCCACGTCGAGACGGCCGTAGGCGCCCACCGCGGCCTCGACCAGCGCCGCCACTTCAGCCTCGACCGAGACATCAGCCCTGACAAATGTTGCGACGCCGCCAGCGGCATGAATCCGCCGAACCGTCTCCTCCCCCGCGTGGCCGTCGATGTCATTGACCACCACCGAAGCACCTCTGTGAGCAAAGTCTTCGGCGATTACGCGGCCACAGGCCTGGCCCGCGCCGGTGACCAGCACCACCTTCCCCGTCATGCTGTCCACGCTCATCCGTGACCCCCTCGTCGCTGACCAGCGTCCCGCTGTGGTATCGCCCGGTATCCTTCGTCTAAATTCGGGTGTCAAGATCCGAAGCGGTCGAGGGCATCCCAATAGGCTAGCGAGAAGAAATGGCTGCAGCTTCTGGATCTGCTGGTGGATTGCTCCTAGGCGCGCCTCTGAATACTGTCTCCGCGCAGGGTGGTGAAAGAGCAGCTTCCGGCGCCATGTAGCGCCGGAAGCGGGTCTCGCGAACTCCGATTAGGGCGTGATCCCGAACGACGCGAGGAAGTTGAGGTCGTCTTGCTGGTCCATGCGGTAGCCGCCGGTGCTGCCGGAGCAAGTTTGACTGATACCGAAAGAGGTTACTGCGACCACGACCGTGGAGCCAGCCTGGAAGATTGGGCCTCCGGAGTCGCCAAAGCATGTGCCGCCCTGGTGGGGGGTCCCATTGTTGTTAGAGAACTTGGCCGACGTTCCCTTGCCGGTGCCGAAGACGCCGTTGAGGTTGACGAGCATCTCGTCGGCCTTGCGACGGGTGTCGCCTCCGAGGGCGGTCTTGGGGCCGGACTGCTCGAGACCGTACCCGACCGGGGTGTAATGCTGGGTGTTCTTCTGTTTGATCAGTGTGTTTAGCAGGCCGAGCGTTGGCAAGGTACCGTAGGTCGACATCGGTACCGGTGCCGAGAGCTTAAGGACGCCTGCGTCGTGTGTGAAAAAGGCGTTGGGGTCGAACTGCGGGTGCGGATAGGCAGTGGCGCGGTGCCAGGCCGAGGAGCTGTTCAGGGCCGCAGACCAGGCAGCGTATCGCGCGGCATTGGTGGTGAAGCCGCTGCTCGGTGGCAGGATGCTGAAGTCGGGTGCCTCGCTGAAGTTGATCCACACATCGTTACCGCCCGAGCCGGTGCCGGAAGGCAGTGTCGTGGAGGCGCCGTTCTTGCCGACTCCGTAGGTGCAGTGTCCGGCGGTCAGCACGATGGTGGAGCTCATCAATGTGCCGCTGCAAGTGAACCATCCACCCGGGTCCGGGAATCGCGGGTCGGTCTCGTCCGGCAGAAAAAGAATCAGTTCACCGACGTAGGGATGGGCGCCGTTGTCTGGGACGCCGTTGGTGATCGCACTCGCCGGCAGCGCCGGTCCGACTGCGGCGATGAAGGCGCCGATTGCGCCCACGATGGCAAAACGTCTCAACATGACAGTCCTCCCCTGAGACAGCCCATGGTGACCCAACCGGACACCTGTCGGACCTGCCACACTAAGCACAAGCGAGCGGCCCTGGCTATACCCGGGGCTGCCGGTGGCCATGAAGAGTCCTCATATGTGGCCGGGTCATGCACCCCAGCTGGCGAGGGCGGTAACGGTTGGGAGCGGTCGGCAGGAGGCGTTCTGGTTGCTGCACTGTTGCTGCACGCTGCCCCAACGCCGCCGAGGTGAGCGCGATCACGTCGGCGGCCGCGGCCTGATACTCAACACCCGGCAGCAAAGGCGCTAAAACACACTGGAGTGTGCCAAGCGCACTAGATCCGTGAGCGGCGATTGCTGCGGCGGAACGCCAGCGCCGCGATGGCACCGATCAGCGCACCAAGCAGTGCACCGAGCTCGCCCGCAACAAGCAGCCGGGCCGGCAGTGGCGTCTCGGCGATCTCAGCAAAGATGAAGGCGGCTCCGCCCATCACGTGGTCTTCCCCGACCGCCTGGGCGAGCTTCTCTTCGTTCTCGACCCCGTTCTGCAGCGACACCACGGCCGTGCCCTCATCTACCAGTGGTCCCAGCCGGGCCGCGGCGGCGTCGGTGTCGAAGGTCTTGACGCAGAACAGCACGAAGTCGCACGGGCCGACTTCAGCCGGGTCATCGGTGGCGGGTGCCTGCACCTCGAAGTCGCCCTTCACGCTGCGCACCCTCAGTCCATGCTCGCGAAGGGCCTGCAGGTGGGCGCCCCGCGTTATGAGGCTCACCTCCGCTCCGGCCTGGGCGAGCCGCCCGCCGAAATAGCCAC
>DASYQM010000204.1:0-7448 GCA_036005525.1 Streptosporangiaceae bacterium | reverse complement strand
CAGGATTGGCGCATGACGCGCGCACTGCGGTCCGCCGTTTTGGTGGCCGGGCTCGCACTCGGCGTGTTCTCGCTCGCTGTGGCCCGGGGCGGGGCTGGGTATTCCTTCGGCGGCAGCTCAGCGTTCGCGGGAGCTGCCGAGCTGGTCGCCGGCTATGCGCTCCTCGCGGTGGGGGTTACCGCCTGGATGCGCCCGCGCCAGGCCGGGCTCGGAGTGATCCTGGTCGCGGCGTCGTTCGCCTGGTTCCTGCTGGAGTGGAGCAACCCGGCAGCCGGTTCTGTCGTCTTCACCACTGGGCTGGTCCTGTATGCCGCTGCCCCGCCGCTGGTCGCTCACGCGATGCTCGCATACCCAGACGGCCGGGTTGGCTGGTGGCTGGGCCGGCTGGGCCTCGCGCTCGCCTACGCCGGTTCGGTGCTCGTGCTCGGCCTGCTCGCCGCCGCTGTCTTCGATCCGGCTTCCGAGGGCTGTGCGCAGTGCCCGCGCAACCTGCTGCTCGTCGCCGGCGGCAGCAGCAGTGCCTATGGGAGCGTCAACCGGGCCGGGGTGTACCTGGGTCTGGCCTGGTCGCTGTTGGTGATCTTGCTTGCCGCCGGTGGCGTGGTCCGTTCGACACCCGCGCGGCGGCGCCAGGCTGCTCCTGTTGTGGTTGCTGGGTGCGCCTACCTGGGCCTTGTCGCTGCGGACTTCGCGCGCAGCCTGCACCGCGGGTTCCTCGGCAACGACGGGCTCGACCGCCGGCTCTGGCTCGGCGAGTCGGCCGCGCTGTGCGTCCTGTCGCTGGCTGTGGTCTGGGCCTGGGTGCGGGCCCGGCGCACCCGCTCCGCGCTCGCTCGGCTGGTGATCGAGCTGGCCGAGTCGCCCCCGCCGGGGGGGCTGCGCGACGTCCTCGCCGGCGTGCTCCATGATCGGTCGCTCGTGCTTGCCTACCCACTCGCCGGCGGCAGGCTCGCCGACGCGCGCTGCCGGGCGGTTGAGCTGACCGGAGAGATAACGCCCATCGTCCGCGGCGGGCAGCAGGTAGCGCTTCTGTCGCACCGGCCTGGGCTGCTCGCTGAGCCGGCGCTGGCCGAGGAGGTGGCCGCGGCGGCTCGGCTGGCGCTTGAGAATGAGCGCCTCCAGGCCGAGGCCCGGTTTCAGCTGGAGGAGCTGCGTGCGTCGCGCTTCCGGATCGTCCAGTCCGGCGACGCCGAGCGGCGCCGGCTTGTCCGCGATCTGCATGACGGCGCCCAGCAGCGGCTCGTCACGCTCTCGCTCGCGCTCCGCCTGGCCCGCACCCGGCTCGGGCGCGATCCTGATCTCGCGCTCGCCGAGCGCATCGACCAGGCCGAAGCCGAGTTGCGCGCTGCTCTTGCCGACCTCCGCGAGCTGGCGCAGGGGATCCTTCCGGTGATCCTCGCCGAGGAGGGGCTGTCGGCCGCGGTCGAGGCGCTGGCGGAGGCGGCTCCGATCCCGCTGGAGATCACCACGCTTCCCGACGAGCGGCTCGGCTCCTCCGTCGAGGCGACCGCGTATTTCGTGGTGTCCGAGGCGGTCAGGCGGTGCGCGGCGGGCACGCTCAAGGTCTGCGCCGCGCGGCGCAGCGGCCGCCTGGTGGTCGAGGTGGAGGGGGACAGCGCGCCAGCGGAGATCACCGATCTGCAGGACCGCGTCGGCGCGCTGGACGGCAGCGTCGCGGTCGTGCACGGGCCGGACGGGCGGGCGATACTCCAGGCGGAGATCCCATGCGAGTGGTGATCGCAGACGATGAGGTCCTTCTGCGGGACGGGCTTGACCGCCTGCTGACCGAGGCCGGCTTCGACGTCGTCGGTAAGGCGGGCACCGCCGGGGAACTGCGCCGCGAAGTCGAGCTGGCCCGCCCCGACGTCGCGATCGTCGACATCAAGATGCCGCCCACCCATACCGATGAGGGCCTCGTTGCCGCCCGGGAAATCCGCGCGTCGCATCCAGATGTCGGGGTGCTCGTTCTGTCCCACTACCTTGAGTCGCACTACGCGATGCGGCTCCTCGAACAGCACCCGGGCGGGGTCGGTTACCTGCTCAAGGAGCGCGTGTCCGGCGTGGGTGTGCTCGCTGACGCGCTGGCTCGCGTGCACGAGGGCGAATGCGTGGTCGACCCGACGATCGTGTCCCGGCTGCTGCGCCGGGCCCGCCCGGCCAGCCCGCTCGGCCAGCTCACCGAGCGTGAACGTGAGGTGCTCGCGCTGATGGCCGAGGGCCGCTCGAACAAGGGCATCTGCGAACGCCTCTTCCTGGGCCCGAAGACGGTCGAGGGGCACGTGCGGAACATCTTCACCAAGCTCGGCCTCGGCGAGTCGGCCGACGATCACCGCCGCGTGCTCGCGGTGCTCAGCTACCTGCGGTCAACACCCCAGCAGGCCTAGGCCCAAAGGGACCGCGTCAGGGCGGCAGCGCACCCGCCGGCGCAGGACAGCGCTTGCTCAGGAAACGCGCTGACGGCTTCGTGCTGATCCTGGGCCAGGGCTTGCCCACCGAGGGGTTCGGCGACACGGCGCCCTTGACCGGATACAGCGTCAGCACGCCGCGGTACAGGCTCCACCGGAAGGTGAAGAGCTCGCCCGGCTTGTTGGCGGCACCGTCGGGCGCGATGCCGCCGCCGTCGGTGAACAGCCACTCGAACCTGTCTCCCTTGACGGTGAAGGTTCCGTAGGCCCAGGTGCACGCCTGTTTGTTTTCCTGCGTGAACGCGAACCGGCCGCGGTCGATGACGATCGTGTACGTCCCGTAGTTCTCCGGCACGATATCGCCCTGAGACGCCCCGGCGGCCCGCAGGTCGGCGGGCGTAGTGGTGAACTGCCAGACGCCGTCGAGCGGGCCCGCCTTGCCGGCGGGCCGCGCAGTATGACCGCATCCGGGCGCAGGCTCGGCGGCGACCCCTTTGCGCATCGCCTCGATCTGGCGGATATAGCGCTGTGTCTGGGGGTCGCGCTGGAGCTGGTGGTAGACGGGCTGGACGGCCCGGCGCAGCGCGGCCAGATCTGCCGGGCTGGCGGTGAGGAAGCGCAGCCCGCGGCGGCACAAAATCGCGGTGTCGGTCCGCTCGTTGCCGCGCACGACCTGCGTCTCGGCGGCTTGGTCGCCGGTGACCGCCTGGCTGAGGATGCGCCGCTGCGCTGGGGTGAGCGCGGCCCAGGTCTTGCCGCTGGCGAACAGGACGAGCGGCCGCGGCCACAGGCTGACATTCGCGGTCAGGTACCTCCCGGCCTTGTCGTACTCGCCCCCCTGGATCCCGCTGATCTGCTGCTCGATCCCGCCCAGCCCGGCGACCGGCGCCTCCGACCCGAACCAGACGGGCCTGGCGCCAAGACCGCGCATCGTCGCGTCAGCGACCCACGACTGCTGGGTCCCGATCCTGAGCCCCGCGTAATCGGACGGCTTGAGCAGCGGCCTGCTGATCCCGAGCGGTTTGCGAAGCGGCCCGGGCAGCACGCCAATTCCCACCAGCCCGAGCGGCCGCAACCCATGCAGCATCTGCCCGATCATCGGACCGCGGAGGACACGGTCTTGCAGCGCGTAGCTGTTGATCAGAAGTGGCGCGTTAAGCGCCCGGAAGCTGTTCACGCCGACGGAGGCCCACGCCTCGCTGCCGGCCGCGCCGAGGTCCGCCTTCCCCGCCCTGACGTCGCCGATCAGCCCGGTCTCAAAGGCGACCTGATGAAGCCGCCAGCGGCTTTCGATGTCGATCCGCATCGCCCCAGCGGCCAGGCGCTGCACCTCTCCCGCGACCCCGTCGAGTTCCGGGGAGGCGCCGATGAAGTAGGCCAGCGTCAGCACAACAGGTTTTCGCGCCTGCGGGCCGCCGGCCTTGTTCCAGCCCGGGCCCGCACAACCTCCGATCAGGGCCAGCGCCGCCAGCAGCGCGACCACTGCTCGCTGAGGTCGCGCCATTCCCGCCCCCGTGCAGGTCATCTCGCCCTGTAGCTACGCATCAAAGCAGCCGCACACCATCCCGGCAAGTCCCTGGCCGCTCGCGCACAACCCAGGGTTAGCCCTTGGCCAGGTCCAGGGTGCGCCCGGTATCGCGGCCGGGATGCGCTACCTAACGTCGGACCCGAGATGCCGGCCGGCCAGGGCCGGCCTACCGGACAGGAGACTGCCATGCGACGACTGGCACTAGCACTTGCCGCCGGCGGCGTGCTCGCCGCCTCGCCCGCTACTGCCCTCGCGGCGACGCCGCCGCTCACAGGCAGCTTCGCCTTCGAAGACCAGTTCACCGTTCAGCCTGGTGACCCCGCGAGCTGCTCCTTTCCCGTCGCCTTCGACCTGCAGGTACGCGGCACGTTCCAGCTCTTCCTCGATGCGCAGGGCCAGCCGGCGCGGCTGCTGCTCCACGAGCACTGGACCGGCACCGGCACCGCGAACGGCAAGTACGTCATCGAGCACGCCGCGCAGAACAACACGGTGGATCTCATCAGCGGCGCCAACAGTAACGTCGGCCAGATCCACGACCAGGTCCCGTTCGGCGGCGTCGTCATCCACGACAGCGGGCTGCTCCGCTTCGACGGCAACGGGAACCTCACGTTCGAGGCCGGCCCGCACCAAGGATTCAACGGTGACCCCACCGCGATTCAGGAGTTCTGCGCGGCATTGTCCTGACCTCAAGCAGGCCGGGCAGGCAAAGCTAGAAAGGGGCACTCAAGAACTTCAGGCAAGACATCAAGTTAGTGAACCTCGAAAGGAACAAAGGGACAGTGAGAACTCCACGGTTCAGAACCATCATCGAGCTCATCAGCGGCCCAGCAATCATCGCGGCCGGCCTGGGGGGACCGTCATGAGGCGGTTTTCAGCTTCTGTCGTTGCACGTGCGATGCCGGTGACCCGCTACCGGCTCGCCGTCGTGGCTGCTGTGAGTGCATTCGCCCTGCTCGTGTTGCCGGGTTGTGGCAGTGGCGGCAGCACATCAGGGCCCGCGAAGGCGTCGACGTCATCCCCATCATCGCCGGTCGGCCAGACGTATGCGAGCAAAGCCTTCGCAGTGCCGCTCACGATCACGGTGCCCGCCTCCTTCTTCAAGGCTCAGCCGAACTCAGACACCACCACCTTCTTGACCTGGTTCACAGGGTCCACCGAAAACGAAGGCAGATTCCACAGAGTCAGATTCCTGCTACCGGTCGCGCTGTACCGGCCGGGGCAGACCGCGCCGGAGAAGCCGCCCAAGGACTACCTGACTTATCTTCGCGGGCTGTCCCGCCAGGGGGCGACGCTCGCGGACGAGAAGAAGATTACCGTCGACGGCCACAGCGCGACCCTGATGACCGTCACCACCGAACATGGCCTCGACGGCTCAATGGGGTGCCCCCAGACCCAAGGCGTACCGGACGCGGGCGAGGATTGTTACGGGCCCCAGCCCGAGGGTGCACTCCGAATCGCTGTCATCGACGTCAGCGGGAGAACGCTGCTCGCCTGGGCGAGTATCAACAAGGGTGCATCCGATACATCCGCGTTCTTTGCCGAGTTTGAGGCCATGCTCAAAAGCGTTCAATTTCGCTCACCGTGAATCGCCCTGCGTGACTCTCAGCGATAGGGACAAGACGCCAGAATAGGATGATCTGCGCGGCGCGTGCCCAGCCGGTCAGCACTAGGGATACAGCTTGAGAGGCCGATCTCCATTGATCATGATCATATGCAGAGTATCCGGAGCCGGGCATGAGCATGCGCTCAGCGAACACGCTGTCATCGGCAGAGTCGGATGCCAGCCGGCTATGCAGGCCGCGCGCAGATTGCCTCGTTCGGTCGCCGTGGATGAGATCCAGCAGGAGGTCGGCTTGCCGCACGTAACGGCGGTTACACGCGCGGGGCCGGACGAGTTCCAAATCACTGAGCGTGATTGGGTCTGGCTCGGTGTGCCGCCGGATCGCCGGATCTGAGCGGTTCAGCTGAATAGTGGGACAGATCGCTCCGACCGCGCGGCCTGAAGTCGCCACCGGCCATATGAGGGGTATGAGTCCCGCATGTCTTCTGCCCCGTCTTCTGCCATGGCAGACCGCCTGGCTGCGCCTGGTGACCGGCGCTGGCTGATCCTGGTCGTGGTCGCCATCGCTCAGCTCATGGTGGTCCTGGATGCCACGATCGTGAACATCGCGCTGCCGTCGGCGCAGCGTGCCCTGGGGTTCCCGAACGGCGACCGGCAGTGGGTGGTGACGGCCTATGCGCTGGCCTTCGGCAGCTTGCTGCTGGTGGGCGGCCGCCTTGGCGACATGTTCAGCCGCAAGTGGGTGTTCATCACCGGCTTGATCGGGTTCGCCATTGCCTCGGCCATCGGCGGGGGCGCGGTCTCGTTCGGGATGCTGGTAGCGGCCCGGGCGCTGCAGGGCGCGTTCGGCGCCGTTCTCGCGCCGTCTGCTCTGGGCACGCTGGTCAGCACGTTCCGGGAGCCGCGGGAGCGGGGGCGCGCCTTTGGTGTTTTCGGCTCGGTCGCCGCGGGCGGCGGCGCGGTGGGCCTGATCCTGGGCGGGGTGCTCACCCAGTATTTGTCGTGGCGCTGGTGCTTGTATGTCAATCTGGCGTTCGCCGCGATCGCGGTGGCCGGCGCTCTGGCCTGGATCCGCAGCAGCCGCCCGGCCGTCCGGCCGCCGATGGACTGGCCCGGCGCCGTGCTGGCCTGCGCCGGGCTGTTCCTCATCGTTTTCGGCTTCTCCCACGCCGAGACCGCCGGGTGGACGGCCGCGCTGACCGTCGGCTCCCTGGTGGCGGGCGTGGTGCTGCTTGCCGGGTTCGTTGTCGCCGAGCAGCGTGCCAGTCACCCGCTGCTGCCGCTGCGGGTCATCCTGGACCGCACCCGCGGCGGCGCCTACGTGGCCGTCGGCATATCGGGAATCGCGATCTTCGGTACCTTCTTGTTCCTCACCTACTACCTGCAGGTGATCAACGGAGACAGCCCGCTGGCCACCGGCCTGCTGTTCCTGCCGATGATCGCCTGCATCCTGATCAGCTCCAACCTGTCCAGCATCGTGGGCCTGCCCCGGCTCGGGCCACGCGTCCTGATCGCGGCCGGCATGCTGCTGGGCGCCGGCGGGATGGCCTACCTGACTCAGCTCGCCGTCACCTCCAGCTACGCCAGCGCCGTGCTGCCCGCCCTGCTCATCCTGGGCCTGGGCTTCGGCATGATCTTCGCCCCGGCCATCAACACCGCCACCTTCGGCGTCGCGCGCCAGGACTCCGGCGTGGCCTCCGCCCTGGTCAACACGATGCAGCAGGTCGGCGGGTCGATCGGGATCTCCGCCCTCAGCACGATCGCGCTGACCGCGACGGCCAGCTACCTGATCACACACCACACCAGCCCGCTGGCACCGGCGATCGCGGCCACCCACGGCTACACCACCGCCTTCACCGTGTCAGCAGCGCTGCTCGGACTCGGCTTCATCCTCGCGATCGTCTTGCTGCCGTCCAAGCATCAGCTTGCCGAGCTCAGGAACGCCGCCGCCACC
>DASYQM010000203.1:0-1711 GCA_036005525.1 Streptosporangiaceae bacterium | reverse complement strand
GCGGCACAGGCAACGCAGGCCACCTCCGGCGGGGGCGGCTCCTGCGTTGTTATCCGATGGCCTCATGCAGAAGACAGCGAGGATCGACCGCCCGCACCGCGCCTGCCGGGTGCCAAAGGTCCGCCTGCCCTATGAGCTGCGGCGATACGCCAGGTGCCAGCCGTGGCACATGATGATCAGCCGTGCCCCTTCGCCTGCTCTACCTGATCTTCACTCGGCTCTGCGGCTGGCTAGTCCTGCTCGGTCGGTCGCCCCCGTCCAAGAACATCGAGTTGCTCGTGCTGCGGCACGAGGTCGCCGTGCTGCGCCGCGCCCGGCCCCGGCCCCGGCTGGACCGGGCCGGCCGCGCGGTCCTCGCCGCGCTGATCCGGCTGCTGCCTGGGAAGCTACGAGTGCACCGGCTGGTCACGCCCGGTACCGTGCTGCGGTGGCACCGCCGCCTGGTCGCCGTGAAATGGACCTACCCGCACCGGACGGGCCGGCCGCTGGTCAGCGCCGAGATCGCCGCGCTCATCGAGCGGCTCCCACCGAGAACCACGGCTGGGGATACGAGAGGATCCAGGGCGAACTGCTCAAGCTCGGTCACCGGGTGAGCGCGTCCACGATCCGCCGGGGCCTCAAAACTCTGCGGATCCTGCCGGCGCCGAAGCGGCGCACGGATACTTCCTGGCGGCAGTTCCTGCACGTGCAAGCTGCGACAGTGTTCGCCACCGATTTCTTTCATGTGGACTGCGCGGTGACCCTCCAGCGCTTGTACTGCTTGTTCGTCATCGAGGTCGGCAGCCGCTACGGGCACATCCTCGGGGTGACCGCGAACCCGGACGGGCCGTGGACCACGCAGCAGATCCGTAATCTCCTGATGGACCTCGGTGACCGCGCCGCGGATTTCCGGTTCTGGTCCGTGACCGGGCCGGGCAGTTCACCGCCTCGTTCGACGCGGTCGTGGCCAGCGCCGGCATCGAAGCCTTGAAGATCCCGCCCCGAAGTCCTCGCGCGAACGCATACGCGGAGCGGGTCGTGCTCAGCGCCCGGACCGAGGTCACCGACCAGATGCTGATCTTCGGCGAGCGACACCTGAGGCTCGTCCTGGCCGAGTACGAGGCCCACTACAACGGACGGCGACCCCACCGCGGCCGCCAGCTCCGCCCGCCCCGGCCACCCCGCCGCCGACCTCTCCCGGCAGCGGATCAAGCGCCGCCCGGTCCTGGGCGGCCTCATCAACGAATACGAGAGGGCCGCGTAGAAGCCCAGGTGAAGACGTATGGCCGAGTTCTGGAACCCCACGAATGTTGCACCGTCCGGATCGCCGACGAGTTCGAGGTGCCATGCGCGGCCAAGGGCCTGCAACTGCCCCTTTAACGATCACCGGGGCACGCGAGAGCGCACTGTTGCCAGCGCGAGTGCGGCGGAGTTGGATGGGGGAGCAGGACACCGGAGGCGGGCAAGAGGGATCATCGGTGGCGGCGGGCAGTCGGCGGATCATCGCCGGGGTGAGTGGCTCGTTGCGGAGCCTGGGAGCCCTGCGGGCTGGCGTGGCCGAAGCCGCTCAGCCGGGGCCGAGCTGCTGGCGGTGCTTGCCTGGGCTCCCGCGGGCGGGGAGGTCGCGTACAGGCGGGCGCCGTGCCCGTTGCTGCTGAAGCTGTGGGAGCAGGAGGCGTGCGAGCGCCTGCGTGACGCTTTTGACCAGGCGTTCGGCGGCCTGCCCGGCGGC
>DASYQM010000202.1:0-25824 GCA_036005525.1 Streptosporangiaceae bacterium | reverse complement strand
CCGAGAGAGGGGGCCCGCGCGCCGCCGCACCGCCGCCGGCGCCGTCCTGGCCGCGGGCGCTGCGCGCGGTCCGCGCCTGGCTTTCCCCATGGCTCACCCTGCAGCGCTGGTGGACCGCATGGTCCAAGGCGCCCCCGCCCCGGCAGCTGCAAGCCCTGATCAACTCCGTCGCGGCAGGCTGCGGCCTGCACCTCTACATCCTGAATTAACAAACTACCGTTAACGCTAACCCGTGCTACCGCCACGTCCAGTCCCGCACCACGAGCACCGACACGGCCGCCGGGCAGGGCGGCGCGGCGCGGGCCAGGGCTGCATGCCGGATAAGCTGACCCCGTGAGTGGCGAGCTCGTTTTTGCGCGGGCCGGGTTCGGCGCCAGCGCGGTTCCCTACCCCGATGGCTGGGCCCTCCAACAGCGCCTGCACGAACGGCGCGTCAGTGGGGACATTCCGGACACGTGCCTGCTCCTGGAGCACCGGCCCGTCTACACGGCCGGACGGCGGACCAGCGAGCTCGACCGCCCACTCACCGATCCGGGCATCCCCGTGATCGACGTGGACCGCGGCGGAAAGATCACCTGGCACGGGCCGGGCCAGCTTGTCGGCTACCCGATCGTGGCGCTCACCGAGCCGGTGGATGTGATCGCCTACGTGCGCGCCATCGAGGAGGCACTGATCCGTGCCTGCGCCGAGGTGGGCGTGACCACCACCCGGGTCGAGGGCCGGAGCGGGGTGTGGATCACCGGCGGCCGCGGTCCCGGCAGCGCGCTCGACCGCAAGGTTGCGGCGATCGGCATCCGGGTAGCGCGCGGGGTCACCATGCACGGCTTCGCGCTCAACTGCGACTGCGACCTCGGCTGGTTCGACCGGATCGTCCCCTGCGGCATCAAGGACGCGGGGGTTACCAGCCTGTCCGCCGAGACCGGCCGCTTCATCACGGTCGCGGACATGGTGGGGCCCGTGGAACGCCATCTCGCCGCGGTGCTCGGCGCGACCACCTGGCGCAGCTTCGAGTGCACAGACCCCGGGGCGGCCGACGCTGGCCTTCGACCGGCGGGGGTGGGCTGACCGCCGGCTACCCGGCCCCCGCCTGGCCGCCCAGCCAGGCGAGGTGATCGGCCAGCTCGCTGACGGGGACCGCGGTCTGCTCCCTCGTGGTCATGTCCCGGACCGTGACGGTGCCTGCCTCCTCCTCCGCGCCGCCATAGATGAGCGACCAGCGCGCCCCCTGGTCGCTCGCCCATTTGAGCTGACGGCCGAGCTTGCCGGACGCACCCAGGTAGACGCTGGCGCGCAGGCCGGCCGACCGGGCCGCTGCGGCGAGCGCGAAGCTGCGCGCCGCGTAGCGCTGGTCCATGACCGTGACCGCCACGTCCAGCCGGCCGTGCTCGTCCGCCTCCGGGGGCAGCAGCAGGAGGAGGCGCTCGACGCCGAGCGAGCCACCGGTCGCGGGCACGTCCGGCCCGCCGAGCTGCTCGATGAGGTGGTCGTAGCGCCCGCCGCCGGCGAGCGAGCCCGGCACGCCTTCGGCCGACACCTCCCAGATCGGGCCCGTGTAGTAGCTCAGCCCCCGCACCATCGCGGGGCTGAACGCCACCCGGCCGGCCGGCATCTGCCCGGCGAGCAGCGACAGCAGGGTGTCCACCTCGTCCAGCCCGGCGGAGCCTTCCTCGCTGGACTTGAGCGCATCCCTGATCCGTTCTGCTGCGTCGCCAGCGGTCATCGCCGCCACCAGCTCGCCGGCCCTGGCCTCCGGCAGCCCGCGCCCGGTGAGTTCGGCGGTGACCTGAGCCGGAGTGATCTTGTCCAGCTTGTCGAGGGTGATCAGGACCCCGGCTCCCAGCCCGGCCGGGACGCCGAAGGCTTCCAGGAGGCCGGCGAGCACGTGGCGGGAGTTGAGCAGGAAGCGGAAGCCGCCGATCCCCAGCCCCGCGAGCACGTCGTTTACCGCGCAGATGACCTCGGCGTCCGCCAGCCCGGATGCGGATCCGAGGGTGTCCACGTCGCACTGGGTGAACTCGCGGTAACGGCCCTTCCCCGGCCGGTCCGCGCGCCAGACCGGCCCCAGGGCGTAGCGCTTGTACGGAACCGGCAGCTGGCTGCCGTAGGCCGCGGCCACCCGCGCCAGCGGCACCGTGAGGTCATAACGCAGGGCCAGGTCAGCCTCGCCGGTTCCCTCGTGCTCGCCACGGCGCAAGATCTTGAAGATGAGCTTGTCGCCGTCCTCGCCGTACTTGCCCATGAGCACATCGAGCCGCTCGAACGCCGGGGTGGCGAGCGGCTCGAACCCGTAGCGCGAGAACACCGACCGGATGATGCTGAAGGCCCGCTCCCGGGTCTCGAACTCGCGGGCGAGGAAATCCCGGGTTCCCGAAGGGGGATCGAACTGCGTTGGCATGCGCCTATGCTCCCCGACGGGGCCGGTCCCCGTCACATCGGTTTCCGACTCAGCTCACCCTGACGGGGTCACTGCTGGTCGCGGGCGGTGAGCACGGAGGCCACAGCGGCACCGATGTCGGCTTCGGCAGCCGCCTTGTCGAGGCCCCGCCCGGTGAGCACCCCCGCGGCGTGACGTCCGGTGTCATCGTCAGCCCAGGTTGACGATTCACGGCGGGGGCGCATGCTAGCGTGAAGGCATGCTCTAACGACTGCCGGCCGTTGACTCAGGAACGCCGCAGCCCGAGGAGCTTTTCTTGTCCCGCCCGCCGACCGACGACACCCCGCCCGCTGGCGTGCCCGCCGGGCGCCGGCCATCAGTTGCCGGCAGGCAGGGCCCGCCCGGCCCGTCCCGGTACGCGCTGCCGCTGGCCTTTGGGTTGCAGGCGGCGATCTCAGCCGGTGACGGCCTCGCCATGGTCGCCCTGGCGAGCCGTGTTTACCAGGGTTCGCAGGCGTGGGCCGTCGCCGCGGTGTTCCTCGCGATCACCATTCCCATCACTGCGCTGGCCCCGCTGGCTGGCCTCCTGCTCGACCGGCTGCCGCCGCGCCCCGTGCTGATCGCTGCGGCCGCCGCGGAGGCGGCGGTGGCCCTGGCGCTCACCCGGGTGTCCGGCATCGGGCCCGTGCTCGTGCTGGCAACCGGGTTCGGCGTCTGCGCCGCCGTGCTGCAGCCTGGGCTCGGCGCCATCGTGCCGCAACTGGTCGGTCCGATGGACCAGGTGGGCCGTGCGGGGGTGACCAGGGCGAACGGGTACCTTCAGGCCGCCACGTGGGGTGGCTTCACGGCCGGCCCGCTGCTGGCTGCCGCGCTCATGGCGGCCGGGGGCACGGGGCTGGCGCTGGCGGGTGTTGCCGCTGTCTACGCACTCGGGACGCTTGGGCTATGGGCGCTGCCGCTGGTGCCGCCGGAGCCGCCGACCGGCCCGGCCGCCGCCGGAGGGGGCGGGTTCGCCTCGCAGCTGAGCGCGGGCGTGCGGTTCCTGCGTGAGGACGCCGACGCCGGGCTGCTCGTCCTCGTGGTGGGCGTCATGTGCGTGTTTGCGAACATGGCGGTGGTCGCGGAGATCGCCTTCGCCGAAAGCGTGCTGAAGGCGGGGCCCACCGGGTACTCGGTGCTGGTCGCGGCGTGGACCGCCGGCATGCTGGCCGGGACGCTCGCCGGCGGGCGGCTGCCCGAGCGCAGGCTCGCCGTCACCACGCTCGCCGGGACGCTCGCCACGGGCGTGGCCGTGGCGCTGGCCGGGATCGCGGTCTCCCTGTGGCAGGCCGCGGCGGCCTACTCCTTCGGCGGGCTGGCCAACGGCCTGGAAGTGGTGGCGACCCGCAGCTTCCTCAATCACCGGGCGCCGGCGCAGGTCGCCGGGCGGGTGTTCGCGGTGTACTCCGGGGTGCTGTTCGGGGCGGCGTCGGTCGGGATGGCCGCCGCCGGCGGCGTGCTCAGCTCGCTCAACCCGCGTCTGGTGCTCTTGCTGGCCGGCGGCGGTGGGCTGGTAGCCGCCGCCGTGGGCTGGCTCATTTACGCGCGCCGCCACGCCCGCGCGGCGCGCTCGCCGCAAGCCGCCCCCGCGCCGGAGGCAACCCCCGTTACGGCCCGGCCCGGCGGAGACCTGCCAGCCAGCCGGCCGCCGCCGCCGTGACGACGGCCGCCCCCGCCGACGCCACCCGCCGTCACCACCACCGCGACCTGGGACGGCGTGAGCCCGAGCGTGTCCCTGGCGAAGAAGACGATGAGCTTCTCGACCGACAGGCACAGATTCACCACCATCTGGACCGCGGTCAGAATCACCAGGACCCGGACCGACATCACGTACCGCAGGCCCTCCCGCAGTTCAGCGCCCATGCCACGCCAGCTTCGGCCCGCACGGCGAGCCCGCGCACCCGGCCGCCACCGTCCCACCGCGAACAGGGACAGCAGCGACGCCACGAAGGTCAGCGCATCGGCCAGCAGCGCGAGCCGGATGCTCCCCACCGCGGCGAGCACACCCACCGTCGTCGGCCCGGCGACCAGCGACAGCTGGCTTGCCACTTCCAGGACGGAATTCGCTCGGATGAGCGCCGCCGCCGGAAAGAGATCCTTCACGACCACCGCGAGCGCGGTCTGGGAGAAAACGGAGCACGCGCCGGACGCGAACGCGAAGGCGAGCGCCAGCCATACCGTCAGCTGCCCCGCGGTCGCGAACCCGAAGAGCGCCGGGCGGGCCGGCTAACTGTACCTGTCCACCGGGCGGATCTTCACCGCCGTGCCGTAGGCGCAGATCTCCTGCCCGGCCTGGAACTCGCTGGCGTCGAAGCGCATCGCGAGCACCGCATCCGCGCCCTTGGCCTGCGCTGCCTCGGTCAGCCGGTCCTGCGCGTGGAGCCTGCTGTCGGAGAGCATCTTGGTCATCCCCTTCAGCTCGCCGCCGACCAGCGACTTGAAGCCGGCCCCGAGCTGCGAGCCAACGTTCCGGGACCGCACGGTGACACCGAACACCTCCCCCAGCACCTCCGTGATCTCGTAACCCGGCAGGTCGTTCATGGTGCTGAGAATCATGTCGTCACCCCTTTCCGCGGGCCCGCACCGCTAGCCGTGCCGCACCATCCGCTGGCCGGGACGTACCCTGGAGCCGTGGTACTCGCACCTGAAGGCCGCAGGCTGCTCCGCCTCGAAGCACGCAACAGCCAGACGCCCATCGAGCGCAAGCCGCCGTGGATCAAGACGCGGTTGCGCACCGGCCCGCAATACACCGAGCTGAAGAACCTGGTGCGGCGCCAGGGTCTGCACACCGTGTGCGAGGAGGCGGGCTGCCCCAACATCTTCGAGTGCTGGGAGGACCGGGAGGCGACGTTCCTGATCGGCGGCGACGCGTGCACCAGGCGGTGCGACTTCTGCCAGATCGCCACCGGCAAGCCCGAGCCGCTCGACACCGACGAGCCGCGGCGGGTGGCGGCGTCGGTGGCGGCGATGGGCCTGCGGTACGCGACGGTGACCGGCGTGGCGCGCGACGACCTTCCCGACGGCGGCGCCTGGCTGTACGCGCAGACCTGTGCCGAGATTCACGAGGCCGTGCCCGGCTGCGGGGTCGAGCTTCTGATCCCCGACTTCAACGCCGACCCGGCGCGGCTGGGCGACGTGTTCGCCGCCCGCCCGGAGGTCCTCGCGCACAACATCGAGACCGTGCCGCGCATCTTCCGGCGGATCAGGCCCGGCTTCCGGTACGGCCGGTCGCTGGAGGTGCTGGTCCAGGCGCGGGAGGCGGGCCTCGTCACCAAGTCCAACCTCATCCTCGGCCTCGGCGAGGAGTCAGCCGAGATCAGCCAGGCCATGGCCGACCTGCGGGCCGCCGGGTGCGAGCTGCTCACGATCACCCAGTACCTGCGCCCGTCCCCGCGCCACCACCCGGTGGCCCGGTGGGTAGAGCCCGCGGAGTTCGACCGGCTCCGCGAGGAGGCGCTCGGCCTCGGCTTCACGGGCGTGATGTCCGGGCCGCTGGTCCGGTCCTCCTACCGCGCGGGCAGGCTGCACGCCGAGGCGATGGCGCGCCGGGCCGCTCCGGCCGGTGCCGCCGCCTCCGGCGTGGACGGCACCATGGGCGAGACCGCCGGCTAGCCCCGGCACCGGTTTCCACAACCGCCCGCCTGCTCGTATCCTGCCCTCCATGGCGAACAAGCCCGCAGGCGCGGCGAACCGGAAGGACGGCGCGGATCCGACCGCGGCCGGCCGCATCAAGCAGATCCGCATGGTGGCGGGGATCATCCGCAAGTCCAACCCGCGTGCGCTGCCGCTTGTGGCCCTGGCGGGGGTCGGTGTGCTCGCGGTCTTCGTGATCGTCGGTCTCTTCACCGGCCTGCTGGGGCTGCTGATCCCGCTCGGTTTGCTCCTCGGCCTGACGGTGGCGATGGTCCTCTTCGGCCGCTATGCCCAGTCCGCCCAGTACAAGGCGGTCGAGGGCCAGCCCGGTGCGGCGGCAGCGATCATGCAGAGCATGCGCGGCGGCTGGACGGTCACCCCGGCGGTGTCGGCCAACCGCAGCATGGACGTCGTGCACCGGGCGGTCGGCAAGCCGGGTGTGGTGCTGGTCGGTGAGGGCTCACCTAACCGGCTGCCAAGCCTGCTCGCGGCCGAGAAGAAGCGGGTGTCCAGGGTCGCCTTCGACGTGCCGATTTATGACCTGCAGGTGGGCGACGAGGAAGGGCAGATCCCCATCAGGAAGCTGCAGCGCAAGCTCATGCGGCTGCCCCGCAACCTCAAGGGCCCGGCGGTCGCCGACCTCAACTACCGGCTCAAGGCCCTGCCCCAGTCGCTGCAGGCGCCGAAGGGCCCGATGCCCCGCACCGGCCGGATGCCGAAGCCGCCACGCCCCAGATTCCGGTAGCGCCCGGCCGATTGCCGGGCCGCTGTGCGGCCTTCCCTCCGCACCGTTCCCCGCTGCTCCGATGTGCCGCACCTGGACGCAAGCCGATGCGGCCGGCCGGCCGTACGCCGCCGGGACCCGGGAGGCGCACATCGTCTGACGCCAGGCTGCGCCGGGCCGCTCCCCCGCGGCCAATATCGTTGTGCCATACGCAGGGACCACCATGATCATGAATCCGCCCGCCCGAGGAGACGCCTGATGTCCAATACCAGCGATATCCGGGTCCTGGGCTATGAGCCCTTGCTGGCACCCGCGACGCTGCTGGCGGAGCTGCCGCTCGGCGCCAGCGAAGCGAAGCATGTCGAGCAGTCCCGGGCGGAGGTGCGTGCGGTGCTGACGGGCATTGACGACCGGCTGCTGGTGGTGGCGGGACCGTGCTCGGTGCATGACCCGGCGGCGGCCCTGGACTACGCGGAGCGCCTGGCCGCACTGGCCCGCTCGCTCCAGGATGATCTGCTCGTCGTGATGCGGGTGTACTTCGAGAAGCCGCGCACGGTGACCGGCTGGAAGGGACTCATCAACGACCCTGACCTGGACGGCAGCCATGACGTGCACCGCGGCCTGCGGGTGGCACGGCGGCTCCTCCTGGACATCGTGGGGCTGGGCCTGCCGGTCGGCTGCGAGTGGCTCGACCCGATCACGCCGCAATACATCGCCGACACGGTGACCTGGGGTGCGATCGGCGCCCGGACGACCGAGAGCCAGGTGCACCGCCAGCTCGCGTCGGGGCTGTCCATGCCGGTCGGCTTCAAGAACGGCACCGATGGTGACGTTCAGGTCGCGGTGGATGCCTGCCGGGCCGCGGCGGCCGGCCACACATTCTTCGGGGTCACGCTGGCCGGGGCGGCGGCGGTGGTGACGACGGCGGGCAATCCCGACTGCCATGTGATCCTCCGCGGCGGCCGCTCAGGTCCCAACTACCAGGCAGGCCAGGTGACGCGGGCGCTGGCGACGATCACGCAGGCCAGGCTGCCCCGCCGGGTAATGGTGGATGCCAGCCACGGCAACAGCGGCAAGGACCACCGGCGCCAGCCGACCGTGGCCGGCTCGCTCGCGGAGCAGGTCGCCGGCGGCGAACTGGGCCTCGTGGGGGTGATGCTGGAGAGCTTCCTGCGGGCGGGCCGGCAGGAGCCGGGCGACCCGGCGGGGCTGGCCTACGGCCAGAGCATCACAGACGCCTGCATGGACGTGGACACCACCTCCGCCGTGCTCAGCTCGCTTGCCGCCGCCCGCCGCCGCCGAGCCGCCGCGGGCCGCGTCAGCTCCTGATCACGATGGTGTTGGCGGCGCGGTCGTGCAGCCCGCGCAGGTCACGGTCGGTGATGAGGGCCGGCACCACGGCGAGCAGCAAGATCGTGCGCACCAGTGCCCAGACAAACCCGACCGGCTTGCCGTCCAGGCGTACCACCCGCACGCCCAGCACCCGCTTGCCCACGGTAAACCCGCTCAGGGCCGTGAGCAGGTAGGTCTCGACCGCGAAGATCGGCAGCGTCCACCACCGCGAGTGGAAGAACGCCAGCGCAATCAGCGTGCACAGCAGCCAGTCGAGAAGCAGGGCCAGCAGGCGCCGGCCGATGGAGGCGACCGAGCCGCTGCCTTCCTCGGGCAGCCCGAACCGCTCGCCCGGGAAGGTGCCCGCGTCACCAGAGCCCGTCGCGCCGCTCAGCCAGGATCCAGCCCACCGCCGTGCTGCCACGCACCCACGGTATCCCGGCATGAACATGGACGTGACCAGGCCCGCCCCTGGAGGGCGACCAGTCGAGGCAGGAACGGCCCGCCCGGCACGGAGCGCGGCACAGGCCGGCAGCGCTGCTCATCGCACCGGCGTCGTTCCACCGCGTGGTCTACCGCAGGAGGCTCAAGCACCACCTCGTCCGGATCGCCAGCCGGCTGGCCCTGTCCGGCCTGGTGCTGCTCCTGCTCGCGTTGATTTCGGCGCTCTTGCTGACCTTGGATGTGGTCATCGGGCTGGGTCCCGCGCTGGTCCTGGCGGTTGGCGCGCTGGGCTGGTTCGTCACCTGGTGGTTCGTCCTGCCGGTATGGAGCCGCATCCGCCATCAGGCTTTCGCCGGGCACGTGCCGGATGAGCCGGACGACCGCCTGTAGCCGGCGTGATCGGCCGACGGCGCCAGGGCCCGCTGCCGGGGCTCGCAGGGTACCCGGCGGCGGGTATCCCGTAACACGCGTGAAACACCCGGGACACGGCTCGGAAACCGCGAGCGCCTAACGTCCGAGGCGGTCCTGCGGCCAGCACACCCGTGCGGAAGCGAGAGGGCCGTACCGCCCAGGGAGGGTTGATGTTCACGAACGCCGGCGAGGTACTGAAGTTCATCGGCGACCAGAAGGTGGAGTTCGTCGATGTCCGGTTCTGCGACCTTCCGGGCACGGTTCAGCACTTCACCGTGCCGGTGGAGAACTTCGACGAGAAGATCTTCACCGACGGGCTGATGTTCGACGGCTCCTCGATCCGCGGGTTCCAGCAGATCCACGAGTCCGACATGCTCCTCATGCCCGACCCGTCCACGGCCATGCTCGACCCGTTCCGGCAGCACACCACGCTGGACATCACGTTCTTCGTGCACGACCCGCTGACCGGCGAGCCCTACAGCCGGGACCCGCGCAACATCGCCCGCAAGGCGCAGGACTTCCTTCGTGGCACCGGGATCGCGGACACCGTCTACTTCGGCCCCGAGGCGGAGTTCTACATCTTCGACTCCGCGCGGTTCGCGACCGGGGCGAACGAGGGCTACTACCACCTCGACTCGATCGAGGGCGCGTGGAACACCGGGCGCGACGAGGACGGCGGCAACCTCGGCTACAAGCCCCGCTACAAGGGCGGCTACTTCCCCGTCCCGCCGATGGACCACCTCACCGACCTGCGCTCGGAGATGGTCCGCATGCTGATCAGGTGCGGCATCGGCGTGGAGATGCAGCACCATGAGGTCGGCACCGCGGGCCAGGCGGAAATCGACATCCGGTTCGCCCCGCTGCTCCACATGGCCGACAACATGATGAACTACAAGTACATCGTCAAGAGCGTGGCCCGCGCGGCCGGCAAGACGGTGACCTTCATGCCCAAGCCGCTGTTCGGTGACAATGGCTCCGGCATGCACTGCCACCAGAGCCTGTGGAAGGACGACGCGCCGCTCTTCTACGATGAGGTCGGCTACGCAGGGCTGTCCGACATCGGCCGGTACTACGTCGGCGGGCTGCTCAAGCACGCGCCCTCGCTGCTGGCCTTCACCAACCCGACGGTGAACTCCTACCACCGGCTGGTACCGGGATTCGAGGCCCCGGTCAACCTGGTGTACTCGCAGCGCAACCGGTCTGCCTGCGTGCGGATACCCATCACCGGCTCCAACCCCAAGGCCAAGCGGCTGGAATTCCGGGTGCCCGACCCGTCGTGCAACCCCTACCTGGCGTTCTCGGCGATGCTCATGGCCGGGATCGACGGCATCCGCAACAAGATCGAGCCACCCGAGCCGATCGACAAGGACCTGTACGAGCTGCCGCCGGACGAGGCGCTTTCGATCCCGCAGGTTCCCGGCTCACTGGACAAAGTGCTGGACGCGCTGGAAGCGGATCACGACTACCTGGTCGACGGCGAGGTGTTCACCCCGGACCTGATCGAGACCTGGCTGGACTACAAGCGGACCAATGAGCTCGACCCGATCCGGCTCCGTCCGCACCCGCACGAGTTCGAGCTGTACTACGACGTGTAGCCAGCACGCCGAGCCTGACCTGCGGTGCGGGCAGGACGTGGCCTGCCTGTTCCGGGACTGTTCCGCCCGGGCCGCGAGAACCGCGTCGATCGCGGCCGGTCGGTGTGGTACCGGTCGCGGTGTGCCTCGGGCTGACCCTAGAGCTGTCACGGGACGAGGGCTCTCGTCGGTGATTGTTGTGACGGGCCCTTTTGGGGACCGTCTGGGCCACGCTGACGGCCTCGGCGTGGCCTGGGGAGCCCGCGGACCCTCACACCCCCCGAAGGCACGCAGTGGCCGCGGGCTCCCTCAGTCGCGAGCTGAATGGCCACGGCGTTTCGCCGGGGGTAGTCCCGTGGGTGATGCAAACATCCGGCAGGGCTGGTGGTCGTGCGCATGCCAGCCGAGCTCGACACCACCAACGCCGAACGTGTCGGCGAAGAGCTTGCGGCAGGCTTCGCTCCGGGCATTTGGGCAGTCATCGCCGACATGACCGGCACCACATTTTGTGATTCCCCGGCCGTCGCCATGCTGGTGAGAACCCACCTGCGGGCCGCCGAGAAGAGTGCCGAACTGCGGCTGGTGACCCACTCCTGTGCCGTCTTGCGTGCCCTGGCCATCGCCATGGTGGACTACTCGCTGCGGGTCTACCCCAGCCTTGCGGCGGCACTCATACCCCCGGTCCACGCCGGAAGCGTTAGCGCCAGCATGACGCGCTCCGCGACACGCCGGGCAGCACGGCGCCCCGGCCCAGTGAGCGGGATGCATCAGACCCGGGCCGGGGCACGTCTGCTAAACGCTGCCCAATGCGGCCCGTGATACACACGGGCCGCATGTGGCTTACTGACTGGACGCCATCCTGGCCCGGCTGACCTGCGGTGATGTCATTCCGGGTCAGCCGCAGTCCGTGGTGAGACCCGGGCCGATATGCGGGACTTTGCCCGTATCGTCACCCAGCCGATAGAACACATGTTCTAATCATGTCATGGGGGTGCGGCGGCCTGCTTGGTGGTGTTACCCGGAGCGCTGCCAGAACGGGCACGAATGGGGACCGGGCCTCATCACGGTGTCGTGGGTGCTGTGCGACTGCGCGCCTGCCCGGGCGGCGCAGGAGCGGGCAGGTGGCCCGGCCGGGCACATGGCGGCGTTCTGCAACGCGGCGCCGGGCTGCCGGTCGGTGTGGTACCGGCCGCGCCACGAGCCCGGTAAGTGACTCGGGTGGCCGTCAGGCCGGGCACGCCTGGTTATCGGCCGGACGCCTCTTCGAGGTACTCGGCTAGCTCGTCAGCGCTGGCGGTGCTGAGCACCTGGCCGGCTGCCCAGGGGTCGGGGCCGGGCGGCCTGGGTGCCGGTCCCCACGGTGGGCTGCCGGACACCTTCGGCCGGCGCACCCCGTCGTACACCGGCGGCGGGGCCTCGGCGGCCGCACCCGCATCGGACCAGCGCGTTGTGCCCGCTGCGGTTGCGGTGGTCAGTGGCCGCCGGCGCGGCAGCGGCGCCGACGGCACGGGCGCGTGGACCGGCGTGGGTGCCTCGAGCCCCGCCGGTGCGGGCGCCTCGCCCGCCGGTGCTTCGGGGGACCCGGAGCCCGGTGGCGCGGATGGCGCCACGATCACCGCGCCGACGAACGTCACCAGCAGCAGCGTCAGGAAAAGCAGGAAGAAGAACAGGACCGCGTTCATCAGGGCCGCGTGGGTCATTGACCACCTCCGCCGTCCGGCCGTGGCCAGCTCAGTCACCGACAGTACCGGAGTCATTTCGCGGGGTAATACCGACGCTACCTCGGTTGGCCCGGGCGGAACGGGCGTTTGCCAAATTCGCAAAGTCTTCCTTGCCGCCTCCCTGGCGGTCTACCCGAGCCTGGCCGCGGCACCGATACCCAGGCCTGCGCCACCATCCTTAGCGCCAGTTGACCTCCACGCCGGCCGGGACACCGTGAACCGCGGGACCTCACCGCTCAGGCAGGCCACCGGCCGGCACACCCGGGCAGGAGCACGTAAATGAGTCCGGCCACGCCGCGCTGCCGGCCGGTGTGGTAACAGCCGCGGTGTGCCTCACGCTGATCTGGGCTGTAACGGAACGAAGGATCTCGTCGGTGATCGTTGTGACGGGCCTTTTGGGGACCGTCTGGGCCACGCGGACGGCCTCGGCGTGGCCCGGGGAGCCCGCGGACCCTGGTAGACCCCCAAGTCAGGCAGTGGCCGCGGGCTCCCCATTGCTGAGCTTGATCGGCCTGCGCGACGCCGCTGGTGAACAGGCAAGGTGGACGGTTGAGCGGCCCGCGCGGCGTCCGGGGGCAACGGCGCGCGGGCCACGTCCGCCTGGGAGCATCGTGGGGGGGATACGAGCAAGCCCACCAGGCAGACCCCGGCCGAAGGCCGGGCGCGAGCCCGTCTGGGCTGCCATCACCTCGCACTGGGGTTGGCACGCCAGACAGGCACGCACGGGGCCCCGGCTGGTTCGTCAACCGTAGCCCAACGATAACTCCACAGTTGCCGGCTGAAAAGTGGGCCTAGCAGTCGCATAGCCGCGGTGCCGGATGGGGCCCGCGCGAGCGCTGGGAACGGGCGAACTGGGCTCATCCCCGGAGGCACTGCCGGCGGAGGATGGACCGCGTCGGCCGTGACGGGAACCGGGCCAGGCTGGAGTTTGCCGGCACCTCATCAATGCTGTGCGTAGACGTAAGATCCCAGGTCCGGGCACCACGGGCTGCGAGACGGGAACGGAGAACCAGCGCGGCCCTGGATCGCCGACGGCGCAGGGTGCGGCCCCGGCCAGTCCCCACCTATCTGGCCGGGGCCCGCACGTCTAATCCGCCTGGGCCGGGCGGCCGAGCCTCCGGTTCCCCCGGCTGGCTGTCCCCGGTCCCCCATCGGTGCCGTAGTGCACTGCGGCCCGCAGCCGCTTCACGATGGAGCGGCCGCCGCCGCGGGCGCGGGTGGCGCGCGGCGCGTCGGAATCATCCGCCCGCCCGGCGGGCACGCGGGCCGCGGTGGCCGGAGCGGTCCCGTCGGCGGGCCTGACCATGGCCTTCACAACGAAGAAGGTGGCCGAGGCGAGCATGGTGTACCTCCCACCGGCCGGCTCTGGATCACGATCCCCGTCACTGCCTCGGCATCGAGCCTTGTGCGAGCGGTGCGCCAGAGGGCCGGCAAATCAGCGATGGCGCGCGGAGGACCTTCCTCCACTGGTACGGAGGAGGCAACACCTGCCCTGATACATCAAAGACCCGGGACGGCCTGTGATGCCGCCGCAGCCCCGGGCGGGTCAGGGGCTGGAGGGTGGCGTCAAAGGTCGAGGACCAGGTCGCCGCGTGGCCGCGAGCAGCAGATCAGCGCGCTGCCGTCGGCGGGGTCGTCGACCGGGTCGGGAGCGTAGTCCACCGTTCCGGACAGCAGGCCCGTCTCGCAGGTGTGGCACACGCCGGTGCGGCACGACCAGCGCACCGGCACGTCGCAGGCCTCGGCCAGTTCGAGCAGGCTGGTGCAGCCCGGATCCCAGTGAACCGTCAGGCCGCTGCGCGCGAACGCGACGAGCGGGCCGCCGGGAGGCCCGCCCGCCGGCGGGTGCGGTGGCCGCGCAGCCGCGGGCGCGATCCCAGGGGCGAGCGCGGCCGCGGTGCCGAAGATCTCGGTGCGGATGCGGGCGCCGGAGACGCCCAGGCCGACCAGAGCGGCCGACACCTCTGCCATGAACGCGGCCGGGCCGCAGATGTAGGCATCGGCGCTGCGCGGAAGGGCGAGTTCCGTCAGTACCGGCGCCGACAGCCGCCCCCGCGTCTGGTAGTCGCGTCCTTCGGTATCGCCGGCGCCCGGACGGCTGTAGCAGACGTGCAGGTGCCCGCGGGCCATCGCCGCCACCAGGGACCGAGCCTCGGCGGCGAACGGCTCCGCAGCCCGGCTGCGGGCGCCGTGGAGCCACCAGACCTCGCGGCCGGACCCGGCGGCGGCCAGGGCGTGCAGCATGGCCAGCACCGGCGTCGCGCCGACGCCCGCGCTGATCAGCAGGACCGGTCTCTCCCCGGGCTGAAGGATGAAGCTGCCGCGCGGTGCGGCGGCCTCCAGCAGGTCGCCTGCCCGCACCCGGTCGTGCACGAAGTGGCTGCCCGCTCCATTCGGCTCGCGCTTGACACTGATGCGATAGGAGTCGGCGCCCGGGACTCCGGACAGCGAATAGCTGCGCACCAGCGGCGGCGCGCCAGGGCCGACGGGCAGCCGCAGGGTCAGGAATTGCCCCGGCAGAGCGGGCGGCACGGCACCTCCCGCGGGATCGGCCAGGTGCACCGACACGACCGAGTCGCTTTCCCGGTCTACCGCGGTCACGGCCAGCGGGCGGAACCCCGGCCAGGCCGGCGGGGGGCTCACGGCCGTCAGGCCCGCGTTGCCCGCGGCACCGCCCGGCAGTTCGCCCTGGTCGAGCATCGCCTGGAACGAGGCTCTCCAGCCATCGGGAAGCGCCGGGATGCGCAGCGCGTGCAGCAGCCGTTCGCGTGGATGCCCAGGCAGGTACAGCAGGGCATCGACCTCAGCCACTGTCATGGCCTCGGCCCCGGCGGCCACCTGAACGATCTCATCCCCGGCCTGTACACGTCCCTCGCGCAGCACCCGGAGGTAGAACCCGGGTCGGTGATGCGAGACCAGCAGCGCCGGCATGCGCGGGTCGTCCATCCGGATGCCCACCCGGTAGCAGGTGACCCTCGGCTGGGTCACCTCGAACTCCGCCTCGCCGATCCGGTAGCGATCGCCGATGCACACCTGGTCGTCTGCGAGGCCGCGGACCGTGAAGTTCTCCCCGAACTGGCCATACTCGAAGTCGTCGCGGCCCAGCTGCGCCTGCCAGTACCGGTAGGACTCGATCTGATACACGAACACGGCACGGTGCTCCCCGCCATGCCCCGCCAGATCGCCCTGCCGATCACCGTCGATGTTCAGCCGCCGTACCAGCCGCGGGCCCTCGACGGCCCGTTTCCATACCGCGGTGTGTACGGTCTGGCCGTGCCAGGAAACATCCTGCGGCAGGCCCACGTTCACCGACAGCAAGCTGCCGGCCGGGCGGTCTGCGGTCACCAGCTACGCTCCTGCGGCAGGCGCCGCGGCTCCAGCTCGGTGACGGGCCGGCGGGCAGGGTCGTTGCGCTCGTCCTCGTCAGTGGCCATTGTGGTCTCCCAGTCGTAGGCTGCGCCTCCGCCGACCATTGTCCGGCCCGGGCATGTCACGACCTTGGCCAAGGGGTTGTCGAAACATTGCAAGAACGTCGCCGCCCGCTGCCACCCGCAACGCCGGGAGCCAGCCGGAGGCAGGAAGGACGCCGATGCCAACCGAACCCGTCAGCCAGCTATCTCTCGCCCTGGACATCACTGGCCGGTTGATCGCCGCGGTGCAGGAAGGGCAGTGGGCTGACCCGACCCCGTGCCCGGACTGGAGCGTCCGCGATCTCGTCGCTCATCTCGTCGCCGGGAACTACCTGTTCACGAGTGCCCTCCGGGGCGAGCCTCCGCCCACGGTCCGGGGCACTTCGCGACCGGATGGCGACCTCCCGGGCGCTTACCGTGATTCGGCCGGTGTGCTGCTGGATGCGTTCCGCCAGCCCGGCGTGCTCGAGAGGGTCGTCAGCGTCCCGTTCGGCTCGGTTCCCGGCGCCGTCGCGCTGCACCTGCGCATCACCGAGGTGCTCGTGCACGGCTGGGACCTTGCCCGGGCGACTGGGCAGCCGGCGACCTTCCCGGAGGACCTCGCGGAACAGGAACTTGCCTTCAGCCGCGGCAAGCTGGCCGACATCCCAGGGGATCGTCACCCGTTCGCACCGTCGCAGCCGGTGCCCGCCGACGCGGCAGCGATCGACCGGCTCGCCGCCTGCCTGGGGCGCGATGCCGCCTGGCACGCGCCGTCGCCCGGAACCGGCGCCTGACCGCCCCGGGCGGCACCGCGGCCCGCGCCCGGGTGGGGTATCTGGCCGGCGGCCGGGACATCCCCAATCGGCCACGTCACCACGCCGCGGGTCCGGCAGAAGACGATCACCAGCATGGTGACCCCGGCGGCGGCGACGCTGAATACGGTGACATAGAAGCGCGGTGAGGATGACGCTGGCCACAAAGTTTGCGGTGTCGGTTCCCTCACCACCTACCCAGTGTGAGAGGAGGACAGGCGATGCCGGAGGCCCGCTCTGGGAGGCGGCCGCACACGATCCTCGCCAGCATGAACCTGCATGGCGGCCGCCGGGCCGACGGCACACCGTTCGACGTGCTGGCCGCGTGCCGCCAGCTGCACGCCGACGTGATCGTGCTGCAGGAGGCCTGGTGGCCGGCCGGGCAGCCTGATCCGGTCGCCGAGGCGGCGCAGGCACTTGGCGCCTGGGCCATCCGTGCCGATCTGCTGGCCGACACCCAGCTGCGAAGTCTGCGCATCGCGCCCGACGACGGCTCCGGCCGGTGGGGCCTCGCGGTGCTCACGGCGCTGCCGGTGACCGGTTACGAGGTGGTGGACCTCGGCCGGGCCCCGGGCGACGAGTTCAGCCGCGCCGCCCAGCTCGTCACCGTTACCACACCCGCCGGGGACAGCCTGCGGGTCGCCAACGCTCACCTGACCTTCCGCCTCCTCAGCCCGCTACAGCTGGTGCGGCTGGCACGGCACCTGGCGGTGAGCACCGTCCCGACCGTGATCGCCGGGGATCTCAACATGCCCGGCCCGGTCAGCGGCGTGGCGGTTGGTTACTCGCCCGCCGTACAGGGCCGGACCTTCCCGGCCGACCGCCCGCTGGTGCAGCTCGACCACATGCTGACCGGCCGGGCCGTCCGGTCCGGCGACGGAGAGGTACTCCCCCCGGCCGGCTCGGACCACCTCCCGATCAGGGCATGCCTGCGGGTGGTGTGACCTGCGCAGAGCCGCCCGGTCCCGGGGCCGAATGGGGGCAGCAGCCCGGCCGAGGCGAGCAGGGAGGCCGCCAGGTGCGGGTGCTAACATACGCCGGTGGTAACCGAGGACACCGGCGAGCGGCCCGCGGCCAGCAGCGTGGCCGGGGCGGACTGGCTGGCCGACCGGCTGCCGGCGGCTGATAGTCCGCAGTGGCAGCGGCTCGAGGCGGGATTGCGCCAGCTGGGCGCGGTGGACCGCGCGGTGTACCGGGCGATCGCCTCGGTTCCTACCCCGGCGCTGGACGAGCCGATCCGGCGCCTCTCCCGGGCGGCAGACAACTCCCGGCTCTGGCTGGCCATCGCGGCCGCCCTCGCCATCACGGGGGGGTCGGCCGGGCGCCGGGCGGCGCTCCGGGGGGTGCTGTCCATCGGGGTCACGTCGGCCGTGGTCAACCTGGGCATCAAGTCCGTCTACACCCGGCGGCGGCCGGACCGCGCCGGTGCCGGAGTGCCCGGCGAACGGCACGTCAAGATGCCGGGCTCGACGTCGTTCCCGTCGGGGCACTCGGCATCGGCGTTCGCCTTCGCCTCCGCGGTGGGCCGTGACCTGCCCGGGCTGGCGCTTGCGCTGAATTTCCTTGCCACGGCGGTGGCTTACTCGAGGGTCCATACGGGCGTCCACTATCCTGGTGACACCATCGTCGGCGCGGCCATCGGCGCCAGCACCGCGCTCACCGTGAGCGCCGTCGTGGACCGCTATCAAGACCCCCACCCCGGTTCGTGATCATGACCCAGGTGCACACCTAACGACAGCCAGGCCATGATCACGGTTTCCCGGCGGTGATCAACGTCCCCCTTGGCCCCGGAGCCTGGCATGATCATGACCTAGGTGCACCCGACGACAGCCACGTCATGATCTCGAGGAAGTGGCGCGCCGCCCCGGCGGCGCGCTGGTGGCGGCATCCCCTGACAGGTTGCAGACTGGCATTGGCGGTTTCCGGAGCGGGCGGCACCGGCGGCGCCAGGCGTAAAGGAGTGCAGACGCGATGATCACGCGAATCCGGCTGAACCACAGGCACCTGTCGCGCTCAGTCGAGCCGGGACCGCCCAAGGAACCGCCGCAGCCCACGCCTCCGCCGCCGCCGGCCTGGCGGCGCTGGCTGATGCCGATCGGGATCCTGATCCTGCTGGGCTTGCTGTTCTGGCCGTACTTCTTCCGCGGCAGTCCCACGACCCAGTACTCGTTCACCACGTTCCAGAGCAAGGTGAACAGCGGCGAGGTGAAGTCGGTCACGATCGACAGTGCCGGTGCGGTGACGGGGAAGCTCACCAACGGCACGGAGTTCACCAGCCGCCTGCCGGTAGCGCTCAACCGGGCTCCGATTACCGAGCAGCTCACCGCCCACAACGTCCAGATCACCGCCACTCAGGCCGGGGGCAACTTCCTGGTGACCCTGCTGCCGAGCCTGATCTGGCTGGCCCTGATCATCGGCCTGTTCGTGTGGACCGGCCGGGCGGCCCAGCGGTCGCTGGCGGGGGGTATCGGCGGGTTCGGCCGGTCGCGAGCCAAGGTCATCGAGGCGGAGCGGCCGACCACGCGGTTCAGCGACGTGGCCGGCTACGAGGGGGTCAAGCAGGAGATCAGCGAGGTCGTCGACTTCCTGCGCGACCCGCAGCGGTACGCGGCGGCGGGTGCGACAGGCCCGCGGGGTGTGCTCATGGTCGGCCCGCCCGGCACCGGTAAGACCCTCATCGCCCGCGCGGTTGCCGGAGAGGCGCAGGTGCCGTTCCTGTCGGTGACCGGATCGGCGTTCGTGGAGCTGTTCGTCGGCGTCGGGGCGTCCCGGGTCCGGGACCTGTTCGCCGACGCCCGCCGGCGCGCCCCGTCCATCATCTTCATCGATGAGATCGATGCCATTGGCGGGCGCCGCGGCGGTGCCGCCATCGGCGGCAACGATGAACGCGAGCAGACGCTGAACCAGCTGCTATCGGAGATGGACGGCTTCGACCAGGCCGCCGGAGTGGTCGTGATCGCGGCCACCAACCGGCCCGAGTCGCTCGACCCGGCGCTGCTGCGGCCCGGGCGGTTCGACCGGCAGGTGGTCGTGCCCCTGCCCAACCAGAACGAGCGCGCTGCGATCCTGGCCGTGCACTCCAAGGGGAAGAAGCTGGCCCCCGACGTGGATCTGACCGTGACCGCCCGGGGGACCCCCGGCTTCTCCGGCGCCGACCTGGCCAACCTGATCAACGAGGCCGCGATCAACGCGATCCGGGACAACCGGACCACGATCACCGCCGCCGACCTCGACGCGGCCCGGGACCGGATCCTGCTCGGCACCCGGGAGGCCTCCAACGTCCTGCTGCCCGAGGAGAAGCAGTCGGTGGCCGTCCACGAGTCCGGGCACGCGCTAGTGGCGGCGCTGTCCCCGCACGCGGACCCGGTGTCGAAGGTGACCATCCTGCCCGCGGGCATGGCGCTCGGCGCCACCCACCAGCTACCCGAGGCCGAACGCCACCTCTACAGCGAGGCCTACCTGACCGACCTGCTCGCGGTCCGGCTGGGCGGACGGGCGGCCGAGCTGGTCGTATTCGGGCACGGCTCCACCGGCGCCGCCAACGACCTGGCGGAGGCCACCCAGCTGGCGATTCGGATGGTGCGCGAGTTCGGCCTCTCCCCCGCGCTGGGGCCGGTCGGCTACTCCGACCAGGGTTCCCAGTACCTCGGCGGCCCTATCCAGGACGGGCTGCGGCGGCCCTTCTCGGAGGAGACCCAGCGGGTCGTTGACCAGGAGGTCTCCCGGCTGCTGCGGGAGGCCGAAGAGCGGGCGGTGGCGATGCTGAACGACCACCGCGAGGAGCTGGACTGGCTGGCGGCACGGCTGGTCGAGAAGGAGACCGTCGACGGCAGCGTCGTCCTCGAGGTGCTCCACGACAAGAAGCAGCTCGTTCCCCGCGCCAGCGCGTCGGGTCCCGCCCGGCCCGGGTCATAGGGCTGACCGGCCCGGCCGACAGCTCCGGCGGCCGGCCGCTGGGGCACGGGACGTTACAACCCCGGCTGACCCGGGCAGGTGCCGTCCATGACTGTGCTGAGAGCTGTCGCGCGCCCCATGCTGGCGTCGATTTTCGTCCTCCAGGGCTATGACACCATGTCCCATCCCGAACGGGTGGCCCCGCGGGCCGAGCCGGTGGTAGACCCGCTCGCCGAGCTCGTGCCCGGCATCCCGGCCAAAACCGAGGACGCGGTGCGCCTCAACGGTGCCGTCCAGTTCACGGCCGGCTCGCTGCTGGCGCTGGGCATATTCCCGCGGCTGTCGGCCCTGGCGATCGCGGCCACGCTCGTGCCCACCACCGTCGCCGGGCACCGGTTCTGGGAGGCCGAGAACGAGCAGGACCGCGCGCAGCAGCGCATCCAGTTCCTCAAGAACCTAGCCATATTCGGCGGCCTGCTCATTACCACGGCGGACACCGCTGGGCGCCCCTCGCTCGCCTGGCGCGGCCGCCACGCAGCCCGTTCCGCGCGCCGTGACCTGTCCCTGGCCGCCCGGACGGCCAGGACATCCGGCAGGGCTGGCGTCAAGGCGGGCCGGATCAGCGGCCGCCTCGCAGCCCGCTGATCCCGGACGGCACCCGGCGCTCGCGGACCGCCTGCCCGGGGCCAGGGCCTGTTTGAAGTGTGGTGAGCGGCTAGGCGGCCTGGTGGGCGATCTGGATGAGGTTGCCGCAGGTGTCGTCGAGCACGGCCGTGGTCACCGGGCCCATATCGACGGGCTCCTGGGTGAAGCGCACGCCGAGGCCGCGCAGTCGCTCGTACTCGGCCTTGACGTCGTCGACGGCGAATGAGGTGTACGGGATGCCGTCGGCGACCAGCGCCTCTTTGAACGGCTTCACCGCCGGGTGACTGCTGGGTTCGAGTACCAGCTCGGTGCCGTCCGGGTCCTGCCGGGACACCACGGTCAGCCACCGGTCCTCGCCCACCGGGATGTCGTGCTTCTTCACGAAACCCAGCACGTCGGTGTAGAAGCGCAGTGCCTTCTCCTGGTCGTCAACGAGCACGCTCGCCAGGCTGATTCTCATGTCGGTCCCCTTCCCGTCTGTATCGGCTCACGCTGTCAGGGCCGCCGGCGTCCTTCCCGGGCTTCTTGAGCCACCGCTCGATGATCGGTTCGAGCGGTCTGGTGTTGATGTAGTGGAACTTGTACCGGCCGTCGCGCCTGGTCTCGACCAGGCCGGCGGTCTCGAGAACGTCGAGGTGCTGCGAGATCGCCTGCCGCGACGAGCCGAGATGGTGCTTGGTCGTCAGCCGGGAACAGATCTCGAAGAGCGTCTGGCCGTTCCGGTCGGCCAGCTCGTCGAGGATGATTCGCCGTGTGGGGTCGGCCAAGGCCTTGAAGACGTCTCCCACACGCGAGCACGTTACGCAAGTCAGTGCTTGCCTGTCAAGATTAGTCGGAAGGCGAGATCATTCAGGTATCGCGCGCTAGGTGGCGTAACGCCGCTCCGCCTCACGCACCTGCGGCAGGCCGATGAAGTCCACGAACTCGCCGAACGTCGGGAGGGCCGCCATGGCCGCCGCCGGGGTGCCGGAGCTGGCGATCTCTCGCAGAATCGCCCGCATGGCGGCGGTGGCCGCCAGGAGCGTGCTGATCGGGAAGATGACGATCCGGTACCCGAGCTCGGTAAGCCGCGCGAGGCTGACCGGCGGGGTCTTGCCCCCCTCAGCCCAGTTGAACAGGAGCGGCACGCCGGGGAAGGCCCGGGCCGCCTCCTCGACCTCCGCCCCGCTCACGAGAGCCTCGATGAACAGCGCGTCGGCCCCGGCTTCGCGGTACAGCCGCGCGCGCTCCAGGGCCCGCTCCAGGCCCTCCACCGCCCGCGCGTCGGTGCGGGCGATGATCACGAACTCGGGCTGCGCGCGCGCCTCGACCGCGGCCCTGACCTTCGCGGCCATCTCCGGCGCCGGGATGACAAGCTTGCCCTCCATGTGGCCGCACTTCTTCGGGGCCACCTGGTCCTCAACGTGGATCCCGGCGACCCCCGCCGCCTCGTAGGCGCCGACGGTGCGGATCACATTCAGCGGGTTGCCGTAGCCGGTGTCGGCATCGGCGATCACCGGGATGTCGACGCAGTCGGCGATCCGCCCGGCGTTGGCGGCCATCTCGGTCATGGTCAGCAGGCCGACGTCGGGCCGCCCGATCAGCGCCGCCGAGGTCCCGAATCCGGTCATGTACACCGCCGGGAACCCGGCCTCCTCGACCAGCCGCGCCGCCAGCGGGTCGAACGCCCCCGGCGCCACGATGGTCTGCCCGGAGTCGAGCAGGGCACGCAGCCGGAACGCCCCGCCCGGGCGGCGGGTGAGCCTGCCCGTCACCGGGCGGCCCGCGCCTGCTGGCCCATCCGTGCCACGAGCATCCTTCCGGTCAGGCCAGGTCGAGCTCGCCGTCCTGGGCGCCGAGGGCGAAAGCCTCCCATCCGGCGGGGTGAAGATCAGGGCCGGGACGACTTGCGCCAGCTGGCGCCGGTCAGGCCCACCTCTCGATCGCCTTCCTCGCCGGATCGGCGGAGGCGTACAGGGACAGCGCCTCCGCCTTCAGTATGGCGTACCCGGGCGATCCGGCCCGGGCACGCCGCCTGGCCGGCGATCACCCATCGCGCGTCCCCCGGGCGGGATTAGCCTGGCGCGGCCGGACGCTCATGTCCCCTGGTCGAGCACCGGGTGCCCGCCCGGAGGGCCGATCGTGGCAGCCTCCGGGCCGAAGTGGCTGATGTAGGACGGGTGGACCTTGCGCCAGCGCTCCTCCCCGGTCCATGGCGGGCCCTGGCCGGCCAGCGCGTAGGCGAGGGTGTCGAGGCACGTGTGCCAGCCGGCCGCGGTCCGCGCGGCCGTGCCCCGCTCCGCGAACGTGTTGATGAGGGTGAGGATGGTGCCGTCGCCGTCGGCCGCCAGCTCGAATCGCAGCAGGTCTTCCCCCCACCGCATTTCGAGCGTTCGGGGCGGATCGTAGACGAGCAGCTCGCCGTCGAAGTTCGCCTCCGGCATGTCGTCGCTGACGAATCTCAGCGGGGCGCCGGCCACCCAGCCACGATCGGCCTCGATCCGCTGCGGGAACCACGCATCGCGGTGCTCGGGCTCGGTGAGGGCCCGCCACACCTTGTCCTGCCGGTGGGCAAGCCGACGCTCGAAACGCACCTGCCACTGGTCGCCGGACTTGTCGAGCCGGCCGTCGGCCTGGTCATTGACGTGGATGTCCACGGATCCTCCTCCTGTCGCGCGGCGCATTAGGGTGAGCCACCGCCGCCGTCTGGCATGGAATCGAGATGCCGCTCCAGGGCATCCAGGCTGGCCGCCCAGAGCTGCCGGTACGGCTCAAGCCACTCGTCGATGGTCCGCAGCGGCTCGGGCCGCAGCCGGTACAGGCGGCGCTGGGCATCCGAGCGAGCCGTCACCAGGCCCGCCTCCCGCAGCACCCGCAGGTGCTTGGACACGGCCGGCTGGCTCACATCGAGCACACCGACAAGATCCGTCACGCTGCGCTCCGATTCGCGCAGGAGATCGAGGATGGAGCGCCGATGCGGTTCCGCGAGGACCTCGAAGAGAGCGGCCATGCGAGCTAATATGCCTCATAGGTTATATAGCTGTCAAGGCATACTAGCCGTGTTCCGCGATGTTCACCGAGTCATGGACCTGACGCACCTCTATCGCCCCCCGGAAGAGTGTCCAAGGTCCCGGGCGGTTCCCGGCGTGGCCTTACTCGACCCGCAGGACCTCTGGCGGGCTGAGCCGCGCGCTCGCCCGGGCAGGCCAGAACGCCGCCGCGTTGGCGATGACGATCACCGCGGGCACCATGAGCAGCACCGGCCAGGCTGGCGTGATAGCCGCCGCCGGGATACCCAGGCCGTGGGCGAACAGCGCCCAGCTCCACCGGCCGGCCGCCACGCCGAGCGGCAGGCCAGCCAGCAGGGCGAGCCCCGCCAGCGTGCTGACCTGCCAGGCGGTAATCGCGCTGACCTGACGCCGGAACAGCCCGAGCGTCTTCAAGATGGCAAAGTCGCGGCGCCGCAGCCGTCCCGATATCACGATGAACTGCGCGAGCACGGCGACCCCGATGATGGCCAGCAGGGCGGCCAGGACGGAGGGGGTGCGGTCGATGCTGGCGTAGTTGGTGACTCCGTTGGGGCGCTGACCGGTCAGCACGCAGGTGGACTGATCGACGGTCTGGCAGAAACCGGACATGGACCGCTGGAAGCCGGCGATGTTCGCGGCCCGGCGCGGACCGGGGGTGAAGCTCAGCAGCACGAAGGCATATCCAGCAGGTGTGAGACTTGGTGGCGCACCGGGCGGCTGTGCCTCTGACTGGAGGACGCCAGCGGTGGTCTGCGCACCCTGACCGAGATCGGTCGATGTGAAGCCGCCCTGTCCGAAGTCCGGGAACACGGCGCGGCCGACGATCCGCGCACGCAGCGGGTGACCGTTGACGGTCACCGTGACCGACTGCCCGACGTGGCGGCCGATCTGGCGGAGCGTGGAGGTGCCGAGCACGATCTCGGCGCCGGTGCGGGGCGGGCGGCCCTGCAGCAGCGTCGGTGACAGCAGCGGGCCCTTGCCCGCAGCCAGCCCGATCGCCGGGATGACACGGCCGCCGATCCCTACAGTGCCGTGGTATCCGAACGTCCAGCTAGTGATGCCGGGGACGCTGCTGAGCCGGCGCCCGACGGCCGCCGGTGTGATGTCCGAGGACGGGAACTGCAGATCGATCGCCGCGTCCCACCGTTGCCCAAATAGATGGGGCGTGTTGACCAGACGCAGCAGGTTCGCGCCAAAGGTGAACGCGGCTGTCACCGCGAGCACCGACAGTGCGGTGCCGATCAGCGCGCACCGGCACGGCGGTCCGCCCGCGGCCGGGTTCGAGTGCGAGCCGCACCCCCGTGGTCGCCGTCAGCGGCGCGCCGGCGCCCGCGAGCGACGCCGTCAAACGCGACCGCAGGCCCGGCCCGGCCAGCGCCCTGTTCTCGCGGGTGCCCGTAGATGCGAGGCGCCACGCCGGCCATACCGCCCACGCCACCAGCAGCACCACGATGACGGCAGCGCCGGCCGCCAGCACCAGCGCGTCGGCGCTGACGCCGGGGTCTGGCTCGGCCAGGCGGGCCGCCCCGATCGGCATCAGCGGCGACGCTGCGGCCGCCACCCCCGCCGCCACCGCCGCGCCGATGGCGGCGGCCACCCCGACCTTGATCAGCCCCGCTGCCGTCAGCTGCCGGCGGGTCAGGCCCAGCGCCGCCAGCGCCGGGGTGTCCAGGGAGCTTGTGGCCAGCAGCCGGGTGGCCGCCTGGCCGACGATCAGTAGCGCGGTGAGGCCCAGCACCAGCGCGAACAGGGCGAGCGCGACCGCCTGGGGCCGGATCGCACGCTGCACGGCCGCGGCCTGCGCGCCCTCATCAGAGACAT
>DASYQM010000201.1:0-13967 GCA_036005525.1 Streptosporangiaceae bacterium | reverse complement strand
AGGATCGTAGCGATGAGCGAACTCGTAGCGGGCAATCCCCTGCGTGACCCGCGGGATCGCCGCCTCCCCCGGGTCGCGGGGCCGTGCGTGCTCGTCATGTTCGGCGTCACCGGCGACCTCGCGCGCAAGAAACTGATGCCTGCCGTATACGACCTCGCCAACCGTGGCCTGCTGCCGCCGGGGTTCTCGCTGGTCGGGTTCGCCCGCCGGGACTGGGCGGACGAGGACTTCGCGCAAGTCACCTACCAGGCGGTGAAGGAGCATGCGCGTACCCCCTTCAACGACAACGTCTGGCAGCAGCTTTCGGAGGGGGTCAGGTTCGTGCCGGGCGAGTTCGCCGACGACACGGCGTTCGACCGGCTGGCGGAGACTGTGGCCGCGATTGACACCGAGCGCGGCACCGGCGGCAACTACGCCTTCTACCTGTCGGTGCCGCCCAAGTACTTCTCCAACGTGGTCGGCCAGCTCAAGCGCTCGGGCCTGTCCACCCCGAAGCGGCGCCCGGACGGCCAGATGCCCTGGCGGCGGGTGGTGGTGGAGAAGCCGTTCGGCCACGACCTGGCCAGCGCGCAGGAGCTGAACCAGGTGCTGAACTCGGTGTTCGGCCACGACTCGGTGTTCCGCATTGACCACTACCTGGGCAAGGAAACGGTCCAGAACATCCTGGCGCTGCGGTTCGCCAACACGCTGTACGAGCCGATCTGGAACCGCGGCTACGTGGACCACGTGCAGATCACGATGGCGGAGGACGGCGGTATTGGCGGGCGGGCCGGCTACTACGACGGCATCGGGGCCGCCCGCGACGTCATCCAGAACCACCTGATGCAGCTCCTCGCGCTCACCACGATGGAGGAGCCGGTGTCCTTCGACGCCGACTCGCTCCGGGCCGAGAAGGAGAAGGTGCTGTCGGCCGTCCGCCTGCCCGGAGACCTCGCGGCTGGCACGGCCATCGGCCAGTACGCCGCGGGCTGGCAGGGGGGCGTGGAGGTTCCGGGTTACCTGGAGGAAGACGGCATCCCGCCGGACTCGCGGACCGAGACGTACGCGGCGATCCGGCTCGGGGTGGACACCCGGCGATGGGCCGGTGTCCCGTTCTACCTGCGAACCGGCAAGCGGCTGCCACGCCGGATGACGGAGATCGCACTGATCTTCCAGCGGGCACCGCATCTGCCCTTCAGCGCCACCGACACCCAGGAGCTGGGCGAGAACGCGATAGTGATCAGGGTGCAGCCCGACGAGGGGGTCACGGTCCGCTTCGGCTCCAAGGTTCCCGGCTCGTCGATGGAGGTCAGGGACGTGAACATGGACTTCGCTTACGGCGAGTCGTTCACCGTGAGCAGCCCCGAGGCCTACGAGCGGCTGCTGCTCGACGTCCTCATCGGCGATCCGCCGCTGTTCCCGCGGCACCTGGAGGTGGAGCTGTCCTGGCAGGTGCTTGACCCGATCGAGCAGTTCTGGGCGGAGCACACCAAACCCGACCAGTACCCGGCCGGGTCGGCCGGGCCGGCCACGGCGGACGCGCTGATGGCCAGGGACGGCCGGTCGTGGCGGCGGCTGTGACCGGGCCTGCCTCCCGGCGGCGGTGGAAGGACGCAGACGGTGACCATTGACCTGACCGAGACCACCACCGGCGCCATCGCCAGCGCGCTCCAGCAGGCACGGCGGCGGCTTGGCGATCCCGCCAGCGGGATGGTCCTCACTCTGGTCATCGTGACCGACGAGGGGGCACAGTACGACGCGGTCCGGGCGGCGAACGAGGCCGCCCGCGAGCATCCGTGCCGGGTGCTGGTGGTGATCACCCGGCGGCCGGGGGCCGAGCCGCGGCTGGACGCCGAGATCCGGGTCGGTGAGACCAGCCCCGGCGAGACCCTGCTGCTCCGCATGTACGGCCCGGTGGGCCTGCACGCGGACTCGGTCGTGGAACCGCTGCTGCTGCCTGACACGCCGGTCGTCACCTGGTGGCCGGGAGACCCGCCGGCCGTCCCGGCTGCCGATCCGATCGGCGTCCTGTCCCAGCGCCGGATCACCGACGCGGCCGCCGTGGACGAGCCCCGGCAGATCCTGACCTCGCTCGCGATCGGATACCAGCCCGGCGACACCGATCTGAGCTGGACGAGGGCGACTCCCTGGCGGTCGCTGCTCGCCGCCATCCTCGACCAGCCATACGGCACGATCCAGAGTGGCACGGTCCGTGCCGAGAAAGGCAACCCGAGCGCCGACCTGATCGGTGTCTGGCTGGCGTCCCGGCTGCAGATTCCGGTCACGTGCGAGGTCTCGGCCGGCCCCGGCATCACCGAGGTCAGCTTCGCCACCAGCGACGGGGATATCTCGGTTACCCGGCCCGACGGCCGGGTGGCGCAGCTGAGCCGTCCCGGTCAGCCCGACCGTCGGGTCGCCCTGCACCGGCGGGACACGCAGGAGCTGCTCGCGGAGGAACTGCGCCGGCTGGACCCGGACGTGGTATACGGCGAGACCCTGAGCAAGCTCGGGTCGGCGTGAGCACACCGGAGGTGCTGGTCCACCACGAGGCCGGCCTGCTCGCGAAGGCGGCCGCGGCCATGCTGGTGACCCGGCTGGTCGACGTCCAGGCGGCGGCCGGCAGTGCGTCGCTGGTGCTCACCGGCGGCGGGATCGGCACCGCCGTTCTGGCCGAACTGGCGGCCGCACCCGCCCGGGACGCGGTGGACTGGCGGCGGCTGGACATCTGGTGGGGGGACGAGCGATTCCTGCCCGCCGGGCACCCAGAGCGCAACGAGACCGGCGCGCGGGAGGCGCTGCTGCGCCACCTCGACATGGACCCGGCACGGGTGCGCGCCATGCCGGGCAGCGACGGGCCGGACGGCGACGACCCGGAGGCGGCCGCCGCCCGGTACGCGACCTGGCTGGCGGAGGCCACCCGGCCGGAAGATCATGGGCCGGTGCCGTCGTTCGATGTCCTGCTGCTCGGCATCGGCCCCGAGGGTCACGTCGCCTCGCTGTTCCCCGGGCTGCCCGCCCTCTACGACGAGCGGCCGGTGGTCGCGGTGCGGGGTGCGCCGAAGCCGCCTCCCATCCGGCTGACGCTCAGCTTGCCGGCGATCCAGTGCGCGCGGGAAGTGTGGCTGCTCGCCGCGGGCGCGGAGAAGGCCGGCGCGGTCCGGCTCGCCCTCTCGGACGTCGGCCCGGTCCAGGTCCCGGCAGCTGGGGCGCGGGGGCGCCTGCGGACACTGTTCCTGCTCGACCGGGACTCGGCCAGCCGCCTGCCCCCCCAGTTCAGCCGGGCCGGCTAGGGCCCTCCTCCGACCCCTGGGAGGGTCGGGACTGGCCCGGTGGGCGGTGGGCTGCGCTGTCCAGGCCGCACCGCACCCGGCCCGCGGTCTGCACCGCCATGAGGAGAAGGAAGACGACCGGGATGAGCAGCCCTGCGGCGTGGGCGGTGAAGGTGAGCGTCAGCCAGTACACGGCGATCAGCAAGATCGGCGTCAGCCCCGGACCGCGGTCGGCCAGGGCGGCGGCGGGAAGCCGTTCATTGCCCCCCAGCGCCTGGCGGGGGGCCGGCGGCGGGAGCACGCGCTGCCCCGGCGCTGGCAGATCCCCCGTCAGTCCCCTCAGTTCGCCCCATGTGCGGCTGGCGAGGGCGGCGGTCGTGCGCTCGTCGAACTCAGCCAGGGTCAGCCGCCCCGTGGCATAGCCATCGCGGAGCAGCCCGATCGCATGCTCGCGGTCGGCGTCCGAGGCACGGATGGCGTCGTCAGTGGACATCGCCGGACCTCCCCGAGGCGTCCCTGCTGATACAACCGGAGGATACCCCGTGGCCGCCGGGGGCTACCGGGCTCGGGACGGCTGGTTGTTTCCGGTCCGGCCGGCGCACGGAAGCTGTTGCCGGCGCGCAGCCAGCCGGTGCGGGCCTGAACGGCCCCCTGCCCGGCCCTGCCGGGTGCCCGTCTGGCATGTTGGAACCCGGGTCTCCTCAACCATGATGTCCAGGGTTACCCTCAGTGCAGATCTTCTGCTTGGTTCTCGTGAGCCATCTGTGAACACGGAAGAAGGTCTCGTTGGCCCGCTGTGGAAATCAAGCGGCCCTGTTAGGGGCCGCATCGTCCTCAGGGCTGTCTGGCCCGCCTCAGGAACAGGCGAGCCATCTCGCGAGGCCGCGACCATCGCGGCCTTCGTTCAATCCATGTGCCGGACGCGCCGCCGGGCTGCTGTCATGCGGCGCTCTCCTCACAAGGGAGGAATCAGTTGACCGTTAACGACGACCGATCGATCATGATGGCACCGGCTGCGGACCCGGCCCCACTCGGCCTCGCCGCCTTCGCCCTCACCACGTTCCTGCTGTCCGCGGCGAACGCGCACTGGATGACCAAGGCCACCGGCGACGCCTGGAAGGGCTTTGCCTTCGCCTACGGCGGCCTGGCCCAGTTCGCGGCTGCCATGTGGGAGTTCCGCAACCGCAACGTGTTCGGCGCCACCGCGTTCGGCACCTACGGCGGCTTCTGGATCGGCCTCGGCCTGTGGGCGCTGCTGGTGGCGCCGCCGCCCGCCGGGGCGGGCCCCCTAGCGGCGGCGGCGCATGCCGCGGCGGCCAATCAGGATCTCGGCTGGATCCTGCTCGCCTTCGCCATCTTCAACACCTACATGCTGCTGTGGAGCACGCAGGTCAACGCCGCCGTGTTCGGCGTGTTCCTCACCCTGGAGGCCACCGAGGTCATCCTGTTCATCGGGTTCTTCGCGGCCAACACCACCATCATCAAGATCGGCGGCTACGTGGGCGTGCTGACCGCGCTGGTCGCCTGGTATACGTCCGCGGCCGGGGTGATCAACGGCATGCGCGGCACACCGCTGGTCCCCGTGGGCAAGCCGTTCGGGGCCAGGCAGGAGGCCAGGCAGGCCGCCTAATCCCTCCGCCACGTGATCCCGGGGACCTCGGTCTCCGGGATCACTCATCCGTGCCTCGATAGCGTTGGAGCGGCAGAATGGCAGGCGCCAGAGAGGATGCGCCGGTGGACCTGCAAGAGAAGCGCCAGCTTGACCTCGCGCGGCAAGTGGGCAAGGTACAGGCCCGCACCCGGCCGTGGCGCTCCATCATCGCCCTGGTGCTCGCGGTGGGCGCGGCCGTACTCTCCCTCACCGCCGGCCAGATCTTCAACGAGCACGTGGTAGGCCAGGTGGTCTCCGTCGCCGCAGCGCTCGTGTTCTGCCTGCTGGCAGTCATTGCGGTGATCGGCTTCGCCGGCAAGTCGCGCGACGTCATGCAGCCCGTGACCGGAAGGGCGCACGCGGCCGTCGTGCGCTACACCATCGTCCTGGCCGGGAGCATCGCCGCGCTCTTCATCACCCTGGGCCTGCTCAACGTCCCGCTCGACCAGCTCCTGGTCGGCGGCGCGGTCACCTCCATCATCCTCGGCATCGCCGCCCAGCAGTCGCTCAGCAACGTGTTCTCCGGTCTTGTCCTGCTGCTCTCCCACCCGTTCGGGGTCGGTGACGCGGTCAGTTTCCGGTCGGGCGCATTCAGCGGGCAGATCGAGGGGATCGTCACCGAGATCGGGATCAGCTACGTGCGGGTCGAGACCGCCGATGGCCCGATCCGCCTGCCGAACGCCCAGGTTCTCGCGTCGGCCGTAGGGCCGGCCGGGCAATCCGATCAAACCACGCAGGCCGGGCAGGCGCCGGCTCAGGCCGACGCGGGGAACGCTCCTCGGGGGTCGCCACCTGCCGGGTGAGTGCAGCTCAAGGGGCCGCCCTGCCCACGGCGGAGTTGCCCGCCGCGGTCAGCGGTGGGCGGCCTCGTACCGCGCGACCACATCGGCTGGTATCCGGCCGCGGTCGCCGACCTCGATGCCTGCCGTCTTCGCCCAGGCGCGGACCTCCGCGCTGTGCTGGCGGTGCGCAGCCGTTCTGCGCTTAACGGGCTGCGGGCGCGCCGACCCCTTGCGCGCGTGCCCGGCATACCGGCCGATCGTCTCGTCGAGCCTGCCGCTGTGCCGGGCGCACAGGTCGATCTCGTAGTCGCGGCCGTCGAGGCTGAACCTGCGAAGCCGGTGCTCGCCCTGCGGAATCTCTTTCTGGTCGTAGTCACATACATATGTGACCGAAACCTTCTGTGCCACTTCACGCCCCCCTTCCCCGGTAGCCAATATATCCTCACGGCGACCATTCAGCGCAACGACACCCAGGTCAAATGATGTGAACGGAAGGGTGATGGCCGGCCCAGCCCGCCGTGCCGAAGGCACCAGGGCGTCCTTTTGGGCGCCCTGGCTCCGGGCGCTGCCGGTGGCTAATGGTCATCTTCCCCGCCCGGGGCGCGGGGTGCCCGGCACCGGGTGACGCAAGGGTCAATGCTGCCCCGGATAGGGTCCCCGTTGCCGTGGCTCATCACCGGCGGGCGGCGGGCCATAGGGAAAGGACTCGGGAGCGGGCTCGGCCCGGCGCCTGCCGCGCGGTTTGCGCCGCTGCGGCGGTTCGTCGGCGAAGGGCTCATCGGTGTCGCGCGCGTCGGTCAGGTAGGGCCGCACGGGTGAGCCGTACTCGGGAGCGGGCAGCTCTTCGTGGTAGTGCTGATAGTCCTGGTAGTCCTGTCCGTCCGGATAGCCGCCGGGCGGCGGTCCGTCGGCGTAGTCGCCGCTGGCCGAGCCTGCAGCCTCTTCGCTGCGGTACCCACGGTGCGCCGGGTCCGTCCGCGCAGCGCGCCCGGCCGGGTACCGGCCGCGGCTTTCACGCCGGTACCCGTGGGCCGGGTCGGCTGCCAGTGGGTCATCCCGGAGCCCGCCCGGTTCGGCGCCCAGCGAGCCTTCCTGGTAGTCCCCGTGGTAGCCCGCCGGCAGGGTCTCCTCAGCCGCATACCCGCCGGCTGGCTCGGAGTGATATGCGGCGACATTGGGCCCGCCCAGGTAGTCGTGGGGATCCTCGCCGGGGTAGCCCTGGGCCGGCGGGGCCTGGTACTCGCCGGGGAAGTCCGGTGCGGGCGGCCCGGCCGCATACTCGCCGGGATAGTCGGGCAGCGGCGGCTCCGCCTGGTAGCCCGTCAGGTCCGATTCCACCGGCGGGAGATAGATGGCGCCGGTGGTCTGGCCGGTCCGGAAGTCGCCGTCCGGCAGCCTGGGTGGCCCCGGCGGGCGCGGCTCGCGCGACGCTGGCTGCTCCCCCGTGCTCAGATCGTCCCGCGCGTGCGGGCCGCGCTGCAGGGAATCAACCATCCGCGGCAGATCGGCGATGGGCAACCGGAACGTGCCCGTGCAGGTGCCGCCCTGCCAGATGCTGAACACCGCCACCCCGGTGTCGGCGTACCAGCTCAGCCGCATGCTGCGAGACTCGCCCCTGACGTCGAAAAAGACCTCACCCAGCCGGGGCAAAGGTGCCGCGTCCGACGCAGACATGCAGCCCATGGTGAACCCGGACCCTTGGCTTTGTCCAGTTAGTGATCATGAAAAGCACCTGTCCTGCGGGAAGGACACGTTTGCCGCCCTGAATTCTCCCGCTCGGCTGCGAAAGCGCCCGCTGGGATGGCATCATTGAGCGTCGGTTCGCCGAACCGGCTGGCTTCGCCAGGACGGCTGGCGTGCATTGCGCCCTCAGCGCTAGCCCGCAGCCTGTCCGGCAACTGATTTGCCCCTCCGCTCTCATTTGGCACTGAAGGCCGTTCCCATGGTGGACGTCGCCCGGGAACACGGCGGCCGGGTAGTGCGTTGGATGTGGAGACGGGGCAGAAGCCGCAGGGAGCGAGGCCACGTGCCCGGCTGGACACCGGGTCAGGACCACACCGCACAGTTGAGGAGATCGATTCATGTCTGAGGTACGCCGGCAGGTGACACTGTCTCCCCGGCCGAACTGGGGCTGGCAGGATGCTGCCGCGTGCCGCGGCAAGGAAGTCGTCCTCTTCTTCGGCCCTGACGGCGAACGCCAGCCCGAGCGCGAGATCCGCGAGCGCAAGGCCAAGGCCGTCTGTGCCGCGTGCCCCGTCCGCGCGGAATGCCTCACCTACGCGGTCTCCCGGCCCGAGAAGTACGGCACCTGGGGTGGGCTCAACGAGGACGAGCGCGCTTCGGAGCGCCGCCGCCGGATGCGCCGGGCCAACGCGGCCTGATCCGCCGGAGCCCCACTGCCGGGATGCCCGGCGGCTCAGGGTCGCACACCGGCAGGCACCCGGCGAGCAGCACCCCGCCAGCAAGCAACGCAGCGGAGATGGCATCATGGTCTGCCCAGCATGCCGCGCCCAGCGCCACCGCGGATGCCCGGGCGGCACATGGTGTGACTGCCAGCATCTGCCGCCCCCGGCGGCGCCGGAACCGCGCCTGACCTGGCTCCGGCAAGGCTGAGACTCCGCTGCCGGCATGAAGTTTGTGAGACCGGGAACATTTCCCGGATCTGTTGTGGTTCCCTGTGCTATTGCCCTCCATCACCGTGAGGACCATGGACGACCCGGAGGTAACGCTACGGCGAGCCCCCGCGGGCACGCGGGAGTGTTCTGGCACGATTGCGAGATGGGAGCCTTCCTGTGAGATCGAGCGCGACCTGGCCGACCTCCCCTGACCAGACCACGCCTGACCGGACCACGCCTGACGGCATGGAAGCACCCAGCCAGATGGCCGAACTCGCCGCCGTGGCGGCGCGGGAACTAGCCGAAGCCCCGGCCCAGGACGTGATCGCGTGGGCGACGGAGACATTCGGTGACCGGGTGTGCATCACCTCCTCGATGACCGACGCCGTCATCATCCACCTCGCCGCCTCCGTCAAGCCGGGCCTCGATGTCGTCTTCCTGGACACCGGCTATCACTTCCCCGAGACGATCGGCACCAGGGACGCCGTGCAGGCGATCTACCCGGTGAACCTCATCAGCGTCACCCCCTCGCGAACGGTGGCGGAGCAGGACGCCGAACTCGGGCCCCGGCTGTACGGGCGGAACCCGGACCTCTGCTGCTACCTGCGCAAGGTGGTGCCACTGGAGCGGGCGCTCGAGCCGTATGACGCCTGGATCACCGGCGTGCGGCGCGAGGAGACGGCCGCACGCAGCGACACGCGCGTGGTCGAATGGGATGCGCGGCGCGCCATGGTCAAGGTCAACCCGATCGCGGCGTGGACCCAGGAGCAGGCGGACTCCTACATCGAAGAGCACGGTGTGCTGGTGAACCCGCTGGTGGATGAGGGCTACCCGTCGATCGGCTGCGCGACCTGCACCATGCGGGTCGAGCCCGGCGCCGACCCGCGCAGTGGCCGCTGGGCGGGCACGGGCAAGACCGAGTGCGGCCTGCACACCTGAGCACATACGACGTCCGCAACCAGGTGCCGCCGCTGGTCGGCCACGACGTCGCGGACGACGCCACCCTGCTGGAGGCGGCCGGCCGGGAAGGGGCCGACTGGGCCACGGGCGACCTGCACACGCTCGGCCGCCTGGCCGGTTCCGGCGCCACCGGCGAGCACGCCAGGCTCGCCAACGAGTATCCGCCGGTGCTGCGCAGCCACGACCGGTGGGGCAACCGGATCGACGAGGTGGAGTTCCATCCCGCCTGGCATGCGCTGATGAGCACGGCCGTGGGCCATGGCCTGTACGCAGCGCCATGGGCCGACCAGCGGCCCGGCGCGCACGTGGCCCGCGCCGCCAAGTTCTACGTCTGGGCGCAGGCCGAGGCCGGCCATGGCTGCCCGATCTCCATGACCTATGCGGCCATCCCGGCGCTGCGGCACGCGCCGGCGCTGGCCGGGCGGTTCGAGCCGTTGCTCACGGCCCGCAGGTACGACCCGGGTCTCCGCCCGCCCGAGACCAAGAACGGCCTGCTGGCCGGGATGGCCATGACCGAGAAGCAGGGTGGATCGGACGTGCGGGCGAACACCACCCGTGCCGAGCCCGCGCCGGCGGCGGGCCCGGGCGCTCACATCCTCAACGGGCACAAGTGGTTCTGCTCCGCCCCGATGTGCGACGTTTTCCTCACGCTCGCCTACGCCCCAGGCGGCCTGACCTGCTTCCTGCTCCCCCGCGTGCTGCCCGGTGGCGACCGTAACGGCCTGCGCATCGCCCGGCTCAAGGACAAGCTCGGCAACCGGTCCAACGCCTCCGCCGAGGCCGAGTTCGACGCCGCGCTGGCCTGGCAGGTCGGCGAGCCCGGCCGGGGCGTGGCCACGATCATCGAAATGGTGAGCGCGACCAGGCTCGATTGCGTGCTGGGCAGCGCCGCGGGCATGCGCCTGGCAACGGTCGCGGCGGTGCACCACGCCAGCCACCGTCAGGTGTTCGGGAAGGACCTGATCGCACACCCGCCGATGAGCTCCGTGCTGGCCGACCTCGCACTGGAATCACAGGCAGCGACCGTGCTCGCGTTCCGCCTGGCCGGGGCCGCCGACCGGGCCGGCCGCGGCGACGCCGCCGAGGGCGGGCTGCTGCGGGTCGTCCTGCCCGCGGCCAAGTACTGGGTGTGCAAGCGCGCGCCCGCCCACGCGGCGGAGGCACTCGAATGCCTGGGCGGGAACGGGTATGGGGAGGAATCCGGCATGCCGCGGATCTACCGGGAGGCGCCGCTGAACTCGATCTGGGAGGGATCGGGCAACGTGACCGCTCTTGACGTGCTGCGCGCGCTCGCCCGCACCCCGGACTGTGCCGACGCCCTGCTCGCCGAGCTGGATCTGGCCGCTGGCGGCGACCCGAGACTGGACGCGGCACTGGCCCAGTTGCGGCAGCTGCTCGCTGGGCTGGAGACGGCAACCAGCCTGGAGGCGCAGCACCGGGCCCGGCGGCTGGCCGGGCAGATCGCCGTCACCATGCAGGCCGCGCTGCTGGTGCGGCACGGGAGCGGGGCGGTCGCGGAGGCGTTCTGCGGCTCGCGGCTCGGCTCGACCGCGGCCGGCGGCCCCGGCGCCCCGTTCGGCACCCTGCCGGACGGGCTCGACGAGGCCGCGATCCTTGAGCGGGCCCGTGTCAGCGTCCCCCGATAGGGTCGCCTGATGCGCCTCTGGCCAGGAACTCCGTACCCGCTGGGCGCGACCTGGGACGGCGCGGGCACCAACTTCGCGCTGTTTTCCGAGGTGGCGGACGGAGTGGAGCTATGCCTGTTCGACGGTGACGGCGACGGGCACCGGGCCGAGAACCGGGTCGAGCTGACCGAGATGGACGGGTTCGTGTGGCACGGGTACCTGCCCGACGTCGGGCCCGGCCAGCGGTATGGCTACCGTGTGCACGGCCCTTACGAACCCGCCGGGGGCCACCGCTGTAACCCGGCGAAGCTGCTGCTCGACCCGTACGGGAAGGCGGTGGACGGCCAGGTCCGCTGGCATGAGGCGCTGTTCGGGTACCGGTTCGGCGATCCCGCGCGGATCAACACCGCCGACAGCGCCCCGTACATGCCCACCAACGTGGTGATCAACCCGTTCTTCGACTGGGGCGACGACCGGCCGCCGCGCACCCCCTACCACGGGACGGTCATCTACGAGGCCCACGTCCGGGGGCTCACCCTGCGCCATCCTGACATCCCGCCCGACCAGCGCGGCACCTATGCCGGGCTGGCGCACCCGGCCGTGGTCGAGCACCTGACGCGGCTCGGGGTGACCGCGGTCTCACCAACTACTGGGGCTATAACACGCTCGCGTTCCTGGCTCCGCACAACGGATACGCCGCCGCCAGCACGCCGGGCGGGCAGATCGGTGAGTTCAAGGCGATGGTGAAGGCACTCCACGATGCGGGCATCGAGGTCATCCTGGACGTGGTCTACAACCACACCGCGGAGGGCGATCACCGGGGCCCGACGCTGTCGTTCCGTGGCATCGACAATGCCGCCTACTACCGTCTCGCCGACGAGGACAAGCGCTTCTACCTCGACTACACCGGATGCGGGAACAGCTTCAACGTCCGGAATCCGCACGCGCTTCAGCTGATCATGGATTCGCTGCGCTACTGGGTGCTCGAAGCGCACGTGGACGGGTTCCGATTCGACCTCGCGGCAGCTCTCGCCAGGGAACTGCACGACGTGGACCGCCTGTCGGCCTTCTTCGACCTGGTCCAGCAGGATCCGGTGGTCTCGCAGGTCAAGCTCATCGCCGAGCCCTGGGATGTCGGCGAGGGCGGCTACCAGGTAGGCAACTTCCCGCCGCTGTGGAGCGAGTGGAACGGCAAGTACCGCGACACGGTGCGGGACTTCTGGCGCGGGCAGCCTTCGACCATGCCGGAGTTCGCCTCCCGGCTGTCCGGCTCGAGCGACCTCTACGAGACCAGCGGGCGCCGGCCGGTCGCCTCCATCAACTTCGTCACCTGTCACGACGGCTTCACCCTCGCCGATCTGGTCTCCTACGACCGCAAGCACAACGAGGCGAACGGCGAGGGCGGCGTCGACGGCAGCGATGACAACCGCTCGTGGAACTGCGGCGCCGAGGGGCCGACCGAGGACGGGGCCGTGCTCGACCTGCGGTCCCGGCAGCAGCGCAACTTCCTCGCGACGCTGTTCTGCTCGCAGGGGGTCCCGATGCTGCTGGCCGGCGATGAACTGGGCCGCACGCAGGGGGGCAACAACAACGCCTACTGCCAGGACAACGAGGTGTCGTGGCTGGACTGGGGACTGGCCGAGAGGGAGGCGGCCCTGCTGGAGTTCGCGCGCGACCTGGCCGCCTTCCGCCGCGACCACCCCGTCTTCCGCCGCCGCCGTTTCTTCCGCGGCGGTTCCGACGGCGGCGACGGCCTGGCCGACATCGCCTGGCTCACCCCGTCCGGCCAGGAGATGGCCGGACGGGACTGGAACGCCCCGGACGCGCGCGCGCTGATGGTGTTCCTCAACGGGGACGCGATCACCGAGCCCGGCCCGCGGGGCGAGCCGGTGCGGGACGACACGTTCCTGATCCTGCTCAGCGCCCAGCACGAACCGGTCACGTTCACGCTGCCCGGCCCGAAGTTCGGCCAGAGCTGGGCCATCACGCTTGACACCGCCGCGAGCCGGGCATCCGAGGGCAGCGGGACCGAGCACGGGCCCGGCGGGCAGATCGTGCTGGCGGGGCACGCGATGATGGCGTTGCGCAGGACGGATCCGCCCCCGGCGCCCCAGGTCGGCGCCGGCGCGTAGCGGCCGGGCCCGGCCGCCACCCTGGGCGCACCGGCGGTGCTGCTAAGGTCCGGCCGTGCGGCAGATCTACCCGGAGCCAGCCGTCCTGACCGACCGCCAGCTTGCCGCCAGGTACCGGGGCCCGGACACGGCCGGGCAGACCTCGCACTGGCTCCGCGCGAACATGGTCGCCAGCCTCGACGGGGCGGCCACGGTCAGGGGCCGCACCGGTGGCCTGTCGGGCGAGGCCGACCGGCAGGTGTTCGCCATGCTGCGGGCGCTCGCGGACGTCATCGTGGTCGGCGCCGGAACGGCCAGGATAGAAGGCTACGGCCCGGTCCGGCCGGGCCAGGAAGGCGCGCGCTGGGCCTGGCTGCGCGCGGGCCGTGCCCTCGCGCCGATCGCCGTGATCACCCGCAGGATCGACCTCGACCCGGCGGGCCCGCTGCTCGCCGCGCCACCGGGTCTTGCCCGTCCCATCGTGATCACCACCGAGGCGGCACCGCCCGACCGGCGGGCGGCGGTGGCCGGCCGGGCGGAGCTCATCGTCGCCGGCCGGGAGAGCGTGGATATCCGGGCCGCGGTGGATGCGCTGGCCGGCCGCGGCTACCGGCACATCCTCACCGAGGGCGGCCCGTACCTGCTGAGCCAGATCATCGAAGCGGGCCTGCTTGACGAGCTGTGCCTGACCCTCAGCCCGCTGCTCGCCGGGCCCGGGGCGAGCCGGATCGTCGCCGACATCGGGCCGCTGCGCCAGCCAGGCGGAGCGGCCGCCCGCCCGCTCGAGCTGGCCCACGTGCTGGCCGACGACGGACACCTGATCTGCCGGTATGTGCGGCCCGCGGACGGCTGACGCACCAGGGGGCTAGGACCCGGCGGGGGCCTGGCCGGCCAGGATGTCGGCCAGATCGAAGCTGACCGGCTCCTCCAGCTGCTCGTACGTGCATGAACGCGGGTCGCGGTCGGGCCGCCAGC
>DASYQM010000200.1:0-5560 GCA_036005525.1 Streptosporangiaceae bacterium | reverse complement strand
GTCCTGGACCGCCTCCTCGGCGATGTCGATGTCGCCGAGGAGGCGGGCCAGGACGGCGACCGCACGGCCGTACTCCTCGCGGAACACACCTGAGATCTCCGAGGCGGGAAGGTCGGGCACGCCGGGTGTCAGCCCCCGGCCCCGTCGGCGAACGGCCGCACCTCGATCGGCAGGGTGGTCGCCCGGGCGAGCTTGCGGCCCCAGTCCAGCGCGGAGTCGAGGTCGGTCGCCGTGATGATCGTGAACCCGCCGAGGTACTCCTTGCCCTCGGCGAACGGGCCATCGGTGATGAGCATCTCGCCGCCGCCGGGCCGCAGCACGGTGGCCGTACTGGGGGCGTTCAGGCCACCAGAGAACACCCACGCGCCGGCGGCCTTCATCTCCTCGCGCAGGTCATCGAGGTCCCGCATGATCTTCTCCAGGACCTCGGGCGAGGGCGGGGTTCCCTCGGGCTGATACACGCTGAGCAGGTACTGCTTCATCTGCCTTCCTCCGTTGACGTTACCGCCGGCACCGGCCGGCTTCTCACCCTCTACACGAACGGCAGCCGGCCGGATCGACATGCGATGCGGAACGGCCCGGGCGCGTCAGCGCGAAGGCGCCGGGGGGCGGTCGTCCACGGCGAGAAAGCTGACCGGGCGCCGCGGCGTGGTGTCGACGCTGAGATGGAAGACATCCGGCCTGGCGTAGTGGCCGACGGGATCGAACTCGCGCCGCGCGGCGAGGACGGCGCGCGGGTCGGCCTCCGCGTACAGGATCTCCTCGGTGTCGGTCACCGGCCCGGCGATGAGCTGGCCATCCGGCCCGGCGATGGCCGAGTGACCGCGGCTCATCCAGTCCCCGGCGCCGGCGTACAGATCGCCCCGCAGTTCCTGCGGAACGTGCCCGCCGTGGAGCACGGGCGCCACGCCCAGTACGTAGACGCGGCCCTCCTTGGCGATGTGCCGCAGTGTCGGCACCCAGACTTCGCTGTTGTCCCAGGTCGGGGCCAGGTAGATGGTCACGCCCTGGGCGTACATCGCCGCCCGGGCGAGCGGCATGTAGTTCTCCCAGCAGATCAGGCCTCCGACGACGCCGAACGGTGTCCTGACCACTCCGAGCGTGGATCCATCACCCATGCCCCAGATCGTGCGCTCACCCCCGGTGGGCATCAGCTTGCGGTGCCGGGCCACCAGGGTCCCGTCCGGCGCGAAGTAAAGCAGCGTGTTGTAGAGGGTGCCGCCGTCGAGCTCGTTCACGCCGATGGCGACGTACACGCCCGACCCGGCGGCCGCGTCGGCGAGCCGCCCGGCCGCGGGCGAGCCGATCTCGATGGCGCCCGCGTACAGGCGCTGGGCAAACTCACCGTCATGCCATGCCGGGGTGCGCCACACCCAGTCCGGATATCCGGGGACGAACGCCTCGGGGAAGGCAACCAGCCCCGCGCCCTGGCCCGCCGCCTCGGCGATGAGCGCACACGCCTTGTCCACCGTGGCGTCGCGGTCCAGGAACACCGGTGCCGCCTGGACCGCCGCCACGATCGTCTTCTCCATCTCACGTCCGCCCGACTCAGCGCGTGCCCGCGGCAACGAGCAGGCGGCATGGCCCGGCGAATCCCCCAGGGCCCTCGAAGGCCGTCAGCGCCTCGCCGACCTCGGCCCACGCGGCCTCACGTTCGGCCTCCGGCAGCCCCGAGAGCATCTGGTGCAGTGCGCCGAACGACTCGCGCTCGAAGCGCAGGCAGTCCGCGGCCGATGCCAGCCGCAAGGGCGCGTCGATGCCGCGGACCTCGATGTCGCGGAATCCAGCGTCGGCGAGTTCGGCCGTGAGCACGCCGGGCCCGCCCAGGCTGAACGGCCCGGGCTGCCCGGCCAGCGGCGGCCCGAGGTGTGCCCGGCGCCGGATGATCGATACCGGGACCGAGAAGAACCCGTTGTCTTCCGCTGCCGCGTAGACCACAACGGCCAGCCGGCCGCCGGGCCGCAGCGCCCGGCGCATTTGGGCCAATGCCCGCTGGCGGTCCGGGAAGTAGATGAGACCGAGTCGGCCGGGTCTGCGTCGAGATCGGCGGCGAGCGCCGGGAAGGCCTGCTGCCCGGCCCGCAGGGGCGGCGGCTGTTTGCCTACCTGACGCTGCACCGGCTGGGCGCTCTCAGCAGAAGAGACATGGTCACCGCGATCTGGGGCGATGATCCGCCGGCCGGCCCTGAGACCGCGCTTGGCGCGCTCCTCTCGCGGCTCCGGCGGGCGCTGGCCCCGATCCCGGTGGGCGCGGCAAGGCTCTCCCGTCCGGACGATGCCTGGGTGGACCTCGAGGCGGCCAGGGAGGCGGCTCACCGGGCCGAGTCGGCGATGGTACGCGGAGACCCGGCCGGGCCTGGGGCGCCGCGCAGATCACTCTGTTCACGGCCAGGCGCGGGTTCCTGCCCGGCGACGACCTGCCATGGATCGCCGATGTCCGTCGAGAGCTCGAGGCCCTGTACCTTCGCGCGCTGGAGGCGTACGCGGGCGCGTCGCTGCGCGTGGGCGGCACGGAACTGGCAACCGCCGAGCGCAGCGCGCGGGAGCTGGTGGCACGGGCACCGTTCAGTGAGAGCGGGTACCGGGTCCTGATGGAGGCGCTCGCGCAGCGCGGCAACGTCGCCCTCAGCGACGAGCTCGGCATCCCGCCCAGCCCGGCTACCCGTGACCTGCACGCCCGCCTGCTGCGGCCGGGGGCCGGCTGACGTGCCGGTCCCGGCGCGCATCAGGGGCAATACCGCGCAATACGGGGATGGCCGCCGTCCCTTGGTTACCATGGGTACCGGCAAATCACCCATACCAGGCGCCCGGAGGGCGGATATGACCAGGAAGATTCATGTCCACCTGATCGATGATCTGGATGCCTCGGAAGCAAGCGAGACGGTGCGGTTCGAGGTCGACGGCAGACCCTATGAGATCGACCTGAGCAGCCACAACGCAGAGAGATTCCGGGCGGAAATCGCCCCCTACATCGCGCATGCCCGCAAGGTGGTCAGCTATGGCCGCCGACGGAGCAGGGCCAGCTTAAGCCGGCCGCATGGCGTGGCCCCGGCGACCCGCCGGCGCAGCGCCGGGCCGAGTCGCGGGCATGCCACGGACGTGACCGATGACGGGACAACCATCCCCGAATATGCCGGTGGCCTTCCGCTCGGGGCGGGTTTGGGCAGTGATATGCATCACAGGCGCCCTCCCAGCAGGGAATTCGGCGGTGACGAGCTTGCCCCGTTCTGATCTATATGGGTTTCCGCGTCCCGGGACGCGCATTATTCTCAGCAGGCAGCGCGGGTACCGGTCGCTACCCCTACAGACAGATAGCACCAGGGACATCGCCCGGTACACTAACCGCCTACGGGACGTCGTGGCTTGAGCCGGCGTTGGGCGGGCCGGTTCCCGCCCACGGGGCGGCGGACGCGAGCGTCCCTTGTCGTTGGCACAGCAAGATGGGAGTCGGAATGCGCGTTCTGGTTCTCGGCGGCGATGGTTTTTGTGGCTGGCCGACCACGCTGTATCTGTCGGACCGTGGCCATGACATCACCATCATCGACAACCTGAGCCGCCGGAAGATCGACGTCGAGCTTGAGGTGGAGTCGCTGACGCCGATCCGCCCGATCGGTGAGCGGATCCAGGTGTGGCGTGAGGTCTCGGGGCGTGAGGTTGGCTTTATCAACCTGGACCTGGCGACCGAGTACGACCGGCTGGTGGCCGTGCTGGAGGACATCCGGCCCGACGCGATCGTGCATTTCGCCGAGCAGCGGGCGGCGCCGTACTCGATGCGCTCGACGCGCACCAAGCGCTACACGGTGGACAACAATGTGCGGGCAACCCACAACCTGCTGACGGCGCTCGTGGCAACCGGTGTCGATGCCTCCCTGGTGCATCTGGGCACGATGGGCGTGTACGGGTACGGCTGGTCTGGCAGCGCGCCGATCCCGGAGGGTTACCTGACGGTGAAGGTACCCACGCCGGATGGCGAGCTGGAGCGCGAGATCCTGCACCCGGCCAACGCGGGGTCGGTGTACCACATGACCAAGACCCTGGACCAGCTGCTGTTCGCGTTCTACGCCAAGAACGACGGGCTGCGGATCACCGACCTGCACCAGGGCATCGTCTGGGGCACCCAGACCGACCAGACCGGCCGGGACGAGCGGCTGATCAACCGGTTCGACTACGACGGCGACTACGGCACCGTGCTGAACCGGTTCCTGATGCAGGCCGCGATCGGGCACCCGCTGACCGTGCACGGCACTGGCGGCCAGACGCGGGCGTTCATTCACATCCGTGACACCGTCCGCTGCATCGAGATCGCGATCACCAACCCGCCCGAGGCGGGCGACCGGGTGCGGGTCCTCAACCAGATGACCGAGACGCACCGTCTCGTCGATCTCGCCAAGATGATCGCCGATGTCATGGACGCCGAGATCGCCTACCTGCCGAACCCGCGGCGCGAAGCGGAAGAGAACGAGCTGATCGTGCGCAACGACCAGTTCCTGGCCCTGGGCCTGAATCCGACCACGTTGTCGGAGGGCCTGCTGGAGGAGGGCAGGGAGGTCGCCGCCCACTACCGCCACCGCGCCGACCCGACCAAGATCATCGCCCGGTCGGTGTGGCAGGCAGGCATGGAGACCTCGCCCGACCTCATGACCGAGGTGCCAGAGGAGTCATAACCCGCGGCCGGCAAGGTCGGCGGACTCTCTCCTCAGGGTGCCAGGGCTTCGGCCGACGGCTCGCTGTTGCGCTTTATCGTCGCGATCGCGTGCTCGACCAGGGCGATCAAGACGTCCTTGCCGGACGACGTCTGACGGGCGTCGCACAGGACGACCGGGACTTCGGATTCGAGGTCGAGCGCCGACTGGACCGCCTTCGGGTCGTAGCGGCGCGCCCCGTCGAAGCAGTTCACCGCGACGACGAACGGGACGTGGTGCTTCTCGAAGTAGTCCACGGACGGGAAGCTGTCGGCGAGCCGCCGGGTATCCGCGAGCACTACGGCGCCAAGCGCGCCGCGCGACAGCTCGTCCCACATGAACCAGAACCGTTCCTGCCCCGGCGTGCCGAACAGGTAGACCACCAGATTGTCGCGGATGGTGATCCGGCCGAAGTCCAGGGCGACCGTGGTCGTGGTCTTGCGCTCCACCCCGTGCAGCGCGTCCACGCGCGCGCCCGGCGCGGTCAGTGGCTCTTCGGTGCGCAGCGGGCGGATCTCGGTCACCGAGCCCACCAGGGTGGTCTTGCCTACCCCGAACCCTCCGGCGATGAGGATTTTGATGCTGACAGGCACGCCTGCCCGGTCAGAGCCGGCGTAGGCCATCGACAACCTCCTTGAGGATCTTCGGGTCTGGCAGCCTGGCTGGTGGGATGGGGTTGTGAACGGTGATGAGCGACCGCTCCCGGAGGTCGCCAAGGAGGATCTGTACCACGCCCAGGGGAAGGTCGAGGTCCGCCGCCAGGTCGGCTACCGAGATGGGCAGCGCGGACAGCCGGAGCACCGCGCGGTGCTCCGGCTCCAGGCCCACCGGATCGGGGCTGATCCCCCGGACCGCGATGATCATCGCGATCACGTCCAG
>DASYQM010000199.1:0-1765 GCA_036005525.1 Streptosporangiaceae bacterium | reverse complement strand
CCTGCGCGTCTCTGCCATCGCCATCTCCCTTAAGGCGATGTCTCCACGTTACGAGGGGAAACCCACTTGGAACCTGCTGTCTGGTTGCGGTGTTGGGTTTTGCCGACGGGTGGGTGGGCGGCGACGTGCTTGTTGCGGGCGCCGGGCGGGCGGCCTGGGCCTGGCCGGGAGGGTTTCGGCGCGCCGGCGGGAACGGGCAGTTTCGCGCGCAGGTGTCGAAATCCGCGCCGCACGCGGGCGGGGGTCAACCGGCCCGGCGTGGTTGGCGGGCGTTCCCACGGGCGGCGTAGGTCGCCGGTGAGATGACGGGCGAGCCGCAGTTGTGTGTACCCGGCGATGATCAGCCAGGTCCAGCGGTCGGCCGCCTTCGGATCCCGGATGCGGGGTTTGGTCCAACCCAACGTCTGTTTGAACAGCCGGAACGTGTGCTCCAGGTCGAATCGGCGCAGGTACGCCCGCCACAACCGGTTCACCGTGGCCGGGTCGAGCCCAACCGCCGAGCACCACAGCCAGACCGGTTTCGGATCACGGTCGCCGGGCAACCGGTCGACGACCAGCCGGATCAGGGTGCCTTCCACAGTGGGCAATTGCCCCTGATGGTCGGACCAGGCGGCGCGGCGCTGCAACTGCTGGTGCGCCCGGTCCCACGCGTCGGCGACGGCGGTGCCGTAACGGGACGTGTCGGTCGTGGTGGTCACCGAGCTGGCCGGGTGGCCGGCCGGCTCGTCGAGGTCGATGGCCTGCCCGTGGCGGGCAGGCCGCCCACCTGCCCCGGGCGCCCGGGGTGGGGCAGGTAGGTGGAACACCCGATCCGAGCGCAGCCGGCCCAGCACCGTGACCGGCGCGTCGGCCAGCAGCCAGGCCAACCGGGTCAGGTCGTAGCCGGCGTCGAAGACCACCAGAATCGGCGGGTCGCCCTCGGCCCACTGCCCGGCCTCACCCAGCCGGCGCACCACCTGGCGCACCTGGGCGGCAGTGACCTCGGTGAGGTCATCGACCGGCCGCAGCCGCACCACGTCCAGCATCGCCGTCCAACTCGAGCGGCCCGGCTCCAGCGCGGCCACGAACGAGTACGGCCACCCGGGGATCAACTGCGCGGCGCTCTTGCCGCGCCCGTAGACATGGCAGAACGAGCGATCCGGCGCGGTCGCCGCGTCCGGCCGCAGCCAGTTACTGACATCCACCGCCAGCATGATCCGGCCCTGACCATCCCGAGGCAGCGGCAGACCGGCCAGCGTGCGCCGCAGCCGATCCACCTGTACCCGGCCACAGTTCACCGCGTCGTAGAGCGCCCCGTGCCCCCGCCGGTGCTCCGCCGCCAGTGACAACCCCACCAGACTCGCCACCGGCCCGTCCGCGCACAGCACCGCATCGCACAGCTCGAACAAGGCATCGGCCCGCCGGGTCAGACACCGATAGAACTCCCGCCGGAACACCGACAGGTCCCCAAGCGTGTCCACCGGTACGCCATCCTGCACACTGATCATCGCAGCCCTTGCTCGTGACCTGTTTCCCTCGACAAGAAACATGATCACGCAAGGGCTGCACCCATGATCGACCAGGGCCACATCGACAGACCCGGCAGGTTAAACGACAAGCTAAGACCGCGGGACTAAGGTTCAGCGAGGCAGTGGCTCGGTGCGTGGGCACGCCGGCCGCAGCGGCGGGTCGGCCGGGTATCCGAGTGCGACCATGTACACGCAGAAGTGCCCGTCCCCTCTCTGTCAGGCTGACGTGAGACACCTGATCTACTACCTGATCTGAG